>NZ_JAYFFC010000016.1:0-690 GCF_034863245.1 Mycoplasma sp. 2248 | reverse complement strand
AAAAAAAAAAAAAAATAGGCTCATAAAAGTGCAAAATTTCGTTATTTTGCTTATTTTTTAGAAATTTAGATAAACAAAAAACTACCACAATTTCTTGTGATAGTCAACTATCAAATTGAATTAGTTAGCTTCTTCAGTAATGTATTTTTCAACATCTTTTAAGTGAATACTGAAGAAACTTGTAATTCCACGTGTTTGCATTGTTGCGGCAAATAATGAGTCAACTCTTTGCATTGTTCCTGTTCTGTGTGTGATAACAATGAATTGAGTTTGTTTCTTAAGTTCTTGCAAGTATTCTGCATATCTAACAACGTTAGCTTCATCAAGCGCAGCTTCAACCTCATCAAGAATACATAATGGAAGAGGTCTAGCTCTTAAGATGGCGAATAATAATGAGATAGCAATAAGCGCTTTTTCTCCCCCTGAGAATAATTTAAGGTTTTTAACACTTTTTCCAGGAGGTTGAGCAAAGATGCTGATTCCTGATTCTAAAATATTATTAGGTTCAACGAATCTAACTTCAGCAGCTCCTCCTCCGAACATAGATTTGAATACGTTGTTGAATTCTTGGTTAACATCGTGAACAACATTTGTAAGTCTTGTAACAATGATTTTGTCAAGTTCAGCGATAGCTTGGTATAAAGTGTCTCTTGTTTGAACTAATTCATCTCTGTTAGCTACTAATGTGTC
>NZ_JAYFFC010000015.1:0-1535 GCF_034863245.1 Mycoplasma sp. 2248 | reverse complement strand
TGAACTGATTATATGTGTTTTAGTTTCACTTAAAAATTACAGTTTTTATGGCTATTTTGAAATTCTAATTATCATAAGAATTTCAGTCATATGATTTGGAATTTTTTAATTATTTAATTGATAATAATATAAAATATGTTTCATGAAGAATAAAGATAATTTTGCAAATGAAAATTGCAATAAAACTACTACACCAAAATCATCTTGAATTACTAATTATTTCAAATTTAAGTCAAAGAAAATTGACCTTATTAATAAAGCTTCAATGAATCTGGATGCTAATAATTCGGCAGTGATAATCAACCCTGCTGAGATTCAAAAAGAAGAAGAAAAATTAAAATACAAGATGGCGAAGTATTTAAATAATTCAAAACAAAGTAAGCTTACATTTAAGACTTTTTGGGTTAAATATTGATTAAAACTAGTGCTTACTTTTGTATCAGCATTAATTTTTAACTTTGGAATTCATATCTTTTTATCAAAAGCAGACACAATTCCTTCTGGAATTACAGGAATTCCTACTATTTTGCAATATTTATTTCCTGTTTTAAGAAACTATTTTGCTTTAATTTATTTTGCATGTAATTTACCTTTATTCATTATATTTTGAAGAAAAGTCAAGTTTAGTTTTATAGGATTAACTTTATTCTTTATGCTTTGTTTACAATTAACAAACTTTATTTTCACAGAAGAGCATGTTCATTCATTCTTGTTTGAGAAAATCAATTTAGTTCCTATTGACTATGATAATTACAATGTATCAATTAAAGATACTAAAGCAATTGTTGAAGTTGCTTCAACACCAGGGCAAGCTAATTTAAAAGAATTAATTGATTTTAAATTAAATCCAAGTGCATTTAGTGCTGAGAAAGCTGCAGAATTTGAAAAATACGCTCAATATTCAATTGAACAATTAACACAATTAGCTTGATATTCAGACGGAATCAGCTGAGGTGTTTTACTTTATGGATGTCTTGGAGCAGTATTTATTGGTACAGGAATAGCTATTTCGTGAAAAGTTGGTGGTTCAACTGGTGGAACAGATATTATTGCTTACTACTTCTCAACAAAACATAAGAAAAGTGTTAGTTCAATTCTTGTTATTGTCGGTTTCGTAACAGCAGTTACATTTGTACTTATTTACGGATTTGTTCGTCCAAATCAAAATGGTGAGTTATTCGGAATGAGAGAACTTTCAACATTCTTATACTTAATAGTTACTAACTTAGTTGTTGGTATGTTATATCCTAAATATAAGAAAGTAAACTTAACAATTATTTCATCAAATCCTGAAAGAATTATTGCTTACTTCAAACTTATTAATTACTGACACAGTTACAGAATCGAACGTTTCAAATCAGGTTACACAGGTAAAACTGCAATTAAAATTGAAACTACAATTCTTCTTCTAGAAGAGAAAAACTTAATTGCTGATTTAAAAATAATCGATCCTACTGTTTGAGTTTCTTGCTCAAAAGTAGCTAAAGTTTCTGGTAATTTCAATACAAACTATGTAGAACAGTAAAAAAACTGTT
>NZ_JAYFFC010000014.1:0-7013 GCF_034863245.1 Mycoplasma sp. 2248 | reverse complement strand
CAGCATTTACTAATTGTTTTGCTTTATCTTTTTGAGTTTCTGATAAGTTTTGTAAGTTTTCAATTTCTCTAAGAGCAGCATCTTGAGCATCTTTTAATTTGTTTGCTCCAGATAAACCATCTTTTGCGTTATTTAAATTATTAATTAATTGTTGTTTATTATCAACTAGTTGTGTTCCATCTGGTTTTGCAGCAATAGCATTTTCAATTGCTTTTTTAGCATCATTGAATTGTTGTTGTTCCTCAGGTGTTGATTGTGTGTATTTTGGAGAATTAATAATTTCTTTAGCTTCTTCAAGTTTTTGTGCTAATTCATTTAAGTCATTAGCATTATTTTTAATGTTTTCTACAACTTGTGAATTTGTAGCTTTTTGAATTTGGTCTTTAATTTTGTTTTTGATTTCTTCATCTAATGGAGATAACTTATCAATTTCAGCTTTAGCAGCATCTCTTTTACTTTGGAGTTCTGTTTCTCCATTAAGAGCATTTTTAGCATTAGTTAAGTTTGTTAATTTAGTTGTTAACTGTTCATCTGTATTTTGGAAGTCAACTTTTTGTTTTAAATCAGTAACTTTATCAAGTGCATTGTCAAATGCAGTTTGTAAACTTCTTTCTGCTTCTGTATATTTAACTTGTTGTTTAACTTTGCCATCTTCTTTAGCTTGTCCTAAAGCTGAATCAATATCTTGAGCATTTTTAGCAATAGCTTTTATTTGTTCTAAATCATTTGAATTTGCAACTAAATTGTTGGCAGCTGTTACTTGAGTTGGTGTTATATTTTGTAAATTATCAATAATAGATTTAGCTTTTTCTCTTTCAGTTCTAAGTCTTTCTTCTCCATCAAGAGCACCTTTAGCATTAGTTAATGCTTGTTTTAAATCATCAATATTTGAAATTGGATTGTTAAAGTCGGTGTGATTGCTATATGCAGTAACTGCTTTTTTAGCATCATCAAATGCTTTTTGGTTTGAAGCTTGTGTGTAGTTTGGTGTAGTTTCTGTTGCAATAGCATCTTTTAAAACACCTAAAGCATCATTTAATTTAGATGCATTGTTTTTAATTGATTCAATTGAGCCAAGACTATCTGCAGCATCAACAGCGTCTTTAGCAGCTGTTTTTTGAGCTTCTGATAAATTAGACATTCCTTCAATAGTAGCTTTAGCTTCTATTTGAGCTGTAGTTAATCTACCTTGACCATTAAGAGCTGCAATAGCATTTTCTAAGTTTTTAGCTAATTGAGCATCAACTGGTTGAGTAAAGTCTGTTTGATCTTTAATGCTGTTAACTGCATTTTTAGTATTAATAAATCGTTGCTTTCTATCATATGATGCTTGTTTATAGTTTGCAGTTTTTTCTGCTTCTAATGCTCTTTCTAATTGAGCTTTAGCATCATCAAGATTTTTTACATTTGCTTTAATAGCATCAATTGTTGCAACTACATTTGAACCATTAACAGCATTTTTTGCAGCTGTAATTTGTTCTTTAGTTAAGTGTGATGCAGCATCAATAGCAGCAAGCGCTTCTTCTTTAGCTGTTTTTAATCTTTCATCTCCATTAAGAGCTTCTCTTGCAGTTTGTAATCTTTGTAAATCTGTAGATAAGTTAGGAGTTGGTTGTGTAAACTCTGTTACTGATTTTCAAGATTGTAATTCTCCAAGAACTGAATCAAAGTTTCTTTGTGGACCATCTTCAGATTGTTTGTAATCATCTGTTTGTTTAACAGCTTCATTATTTTTAAGCTGACCAACAGCATTATTTAAATCTCTTACATTTGTAGAAATAGAATCAATTAATGCAAGAGTTTGTGCATTATTAATAGCTTCAATAGCTTTTGTTTTTTGAACCTCTAATAAATGAGGTGTTTGAGTAGCATCATTGATTTTAGCAATAGCAGCTTCTCTAGCTTTTCTTAATCTATCATTTCCGTTAAGAGCAGCTGTTTTAGTATTTAAATCACTTGTTAATGTTTGGATATTTGGTGTTTCATATTCAAAATTATTTTGTGATTTAATTGCATCTAATTTTGCTCTAGCAGTTTCATATGCTTTTTTTCTGTCTGTATCTGCTTGTAAATGGTTTGGTGTTTGCCATTGAGCATTTGCAGTTTCTAATGCGGCTAAAGCAGCATTAAGTTTTTCAGCATTAGCTCTAATTGATTGTACTTTAGCAATTGTGTTTGTCGCGTCTTTTTGTACAGTATCTATTGCAATATTTCTTTGTGATTGTTCATCTAATTTAGTATATGACCGGATATCTCTGATAGCATTCTCTTTAGCTTTTGCTAAGTTTTTATCCCCATCAAGAGCAGTTGTTTTTCTCTTAACGTCAATTGCAGCTGCATTAAATTGACTTTGTGTTGTTTTGTTTACAAGTGATTCAAAGTTTGTCTCTGTTTCTAAGTTGTAAGCATTTATTTTACCTAATGATGTATCAAAAGCCGTTTTTAAGTTTGCTGGTGTTGTTGAAGCTTCTGTATATTTAGGTGAATTCTTTGCTGTTTTAGCATCATTAAGAATAGCAAGAGCACTATTGACTAATTTATATGCTCCTACTAAATCTTTAAATTCTTCATTTGTTGATTTTGAACTAATTAATTCTTTTGCTTTAAGTTTTTGTTCTTTTGATAAGTTTGTTAAATTATCTATTTGATCAAAAGCATATTGTTTTTGTACTTCTAATAATTTAACATTAACACCAGCAATTGTTTTTTGTGAATCAACTTCATTTTTAGCAGTTTGTTTTTGTGTTGTAGTTCACGTGTCAGAGCTAAATCCATCAATAGTATTTTTAGCAGCTGTTTTTGCATTATTTAAGTTTGTAGTTCCATCTAGATTTCTAATAGCATTTTGTAAATCAGTAGTTAATCTATCAATATTTGGAATAGCAGTTTTAAAGTTGCTTGTATCTTTTATAGCATCAACAGCATTTCTTGCTGATTCAAAAGCAACTTTTTTATTTTTAGGTGTTGTTGATGCTTCTGTATGGTTAGGTTGATTAAAATGATCATTATCAGCAATTGAAAGTTGTTCACGTGCAGCATTTAATTTTGTTGCATTAGAAATAATTTCAGCAACCTTAGCACTTGAGTTTGTATCAACCTCATTTACTTGAGTTTTAGCAAGTTGTATTTGAGATGGTGATAAGAAAGTCAATTTGCCAATTTCAATTAAAGCGTTTGATTTAGATGTAGATAAATTTGTATTTCCATTTAAATCACGAATAGCACTAGTCATATTTGAAACTAAAGTGCTTAAACCACTAATTGGAGTAGTAAAGTTTGTGTTATCTTTTACTCCTTTAAGAGCTTCAAATGCATTATCGAAGTTTGATTTATTTGGAGTTTCTGTTGCTTCAATATAGTTTGGTTTTGCTTCTTCTGCAATAGCTTCATCATATTTAGCTCTAGCATTTGATAAACCTTCAGCATTTGCTTTGACTGCATTAACTGAATTAATTGTTGTTTGTTGATTAATTTGTTTTTCAGCTTCAGTTTTTTGTGTGCCGCTTAAATTTAAACGTTTAACTGCGGCAATAGCATTTGTTTTAGCTGTGTTTAAATTTGTAACTCCATTAAGATTAGCTGTTGCACTTGATAAATTAGTTAACTTAGTTTGTAAGTTTGAATATGCTTTATCAAAGTTTGTATATGTAGTTAAATCATTTAATGCTGAAATAGCATTATCAAAGTTTGATTTATTTGGAGTTGTTGATGCTTCTGTATATCTTGTTTCATTATTTGTTTTAATCGCTTTAGCAGCAGTAAGTTTTGGAACTTCATTATTGACAGATGTTGCATTATTAACAATGGCATCAATTTGATCTTTAGATGATTTTGAGTCAATTAAACGTTTAGCAGCATCTCTTTGAGTATTTATCAAGTTACTTAATTGATGAATTTTATTTTTAGCATCAAGTTTTTGTGCTTCAAATAATTTATCATTAACGCCAGCAATTGTAGATTGACTTTCAACTTGATTATTAGCATTATTTTTTTCTGTTTCACTCAAGTTTCGAAGTGAATTAATAGTTTGTTGAGCAGCAGCTTTAGCAGCATTCACATTATCAAATCCGTTAAGTGCTTTACGAGTTTCTACTAATGCATCTTTAGCAGATTTAATTGTATTAATAGATTCTGATGAGTAGGTTGAAATATCTTTTAAATTTTCAGCAACTTTGATCGCTTCATCAAAATTATCTTTTTTATTATCACTCGGTTCTTTTGCACCTGTTGTAGCTTCTGTGTAATTACTATGATTATTATTATCTTGGTTTCCTTTAATATCCTTAGATAGCTCTAATTCTTTTCTTAAATCATTAAGCTCTTCTGCTCAAGTTCGAATAGGAGTAGCACCTGAAATATCTTTTGCATTACTAATTAAATTTCAAGCTTCATCTCTTTGAAGTGTCAATAATTTATTTAGAGGTATTAATGATACAGTAGTTCCACTTTCTACTCAAGTAGGATTACTTTCAAAAAGAACTCTTCTGGCTTTCTCTTTGAAATTATCGAAGTTTATCTTTCCATTTAATTTCAATCTTGCTTGATTTAAACTTTGATATGCCGCGTTAACTTGAGGTTGTCTTGCACTAGCATTTTCAAATACTTTTTTAGCTTCTGTTAAAGCTGCATTGTAAGCATTTTTTAAATCATCATCTGCATCAAGATATGGATGCTGATTAAAGAAATCACCTTTCGAATAATTGATTTCTTCTTCAAGTTTTGTTTTATCAGCTTTTTTTCTGTATATAGTTTGCACTACTACAGCATCTTCTAGAAATGAATTATTAAGTTTTTTTCTATATACATTCGTGGTTGTTGAAACAATATCAAATCCGGGTATTGCAGTAGGATTAAATGAAATAGAGTTCGCTTTCTGCTCATTTGAAAGTCCATTTAAACTAGCAGGAATAATATCATTTATTAAATATTCATTTTTCACTGTATAAGATGCATTACCTGATGTTGGAGTTAATCTTTGCGCAGGAATTTGAATATCTTTAGTGAATGTTTTATATGATCAATCCACTGGAGATGTAATAGTCTTTGTTAATGTTGAATTGGTTGTAGGTATATTTGTAGTGTCATAAATATCCTCAAACACTTGTTCTACAATAACAGGATATCTTTCAAATTTCTTTGTTTCTTTCTTTCTAACACCATTTAAAAGAACTCTAGAGTACGTACCATCATCTTGCCGTGATCTTTCAGATGTCATAACTCCTGAAAAATAACCTTTTTGTGCACCTGGAATAGGTGCTGTTTTAAATTTAATCTCATATTTTGAATGATCTCATCCGGCAGTTTGAAATTCATAATCGTAAGTAAAATCTCTAATTGATGTTTTCTTACCATCAATAAATTTACCACCTGGATCATTAATATCGTTTGTATTTCATGTCGAAAATAGAAGATTTTGCTTATGATTAGAACTATCACTCGGTTTATTCTGAAGGTTATATCACTCAACTTTAGCCAGTGAAGATCTAGTTAGCTCATCATTTGTACCATAGTGATGTCAAGAACAACCAAGACCAACTTGTTTTAATTGACTTGAAGATAATTCATGTCCTGGTTGTAACGTAACTGAACTAGTGATTAGTCTATCAGAACCATCTTTTTCGAATCTCTTAATTTCGACAGGTGAACTTAATTGTATGTCTTTAGTAAGAAAGAAAGCAAAATATGCTTTTTGTTCACTATCAATACCTTCTATTTCTACGAAACCAAAAGGTTTAAAATACTGAAGTGTCCAATCAATTGTACCATCTTCATTTACGACTTTATCTATTTGCATAGATTCTCTTACTTTGGACTCAGGAAACTCTTTTATGTGACTCAATGATCAATGTTTATAATAGTATGTTCCATATTCATCACAATCTTCTCATACATAATCTGTCTGACTTGGATGGAATGTTCCTATATTCTCTCTACCTGTTCAATTTTGAATACCCTCATCTCATCTACCTGTTGGTGATAAACTCACTTCACGGGGTTCATTATTTGCAGATGCACTTACTGTTGTAAGTAAAGCGAGTGGAGCTGTAACTCCTGCGCTTAAAGGTAAAAGAATTCATTTTTTCTTGTTTTTTAAATTCATAAAATTTCCTTTTTCAATAAATACTTAATGAAGCTAAAACTATTAATTTTTAAGCTAGAAAAGCACTTATTTTATTCTTTTTTATAAGTCAAATATTCATATTAAATATACTTATATATATATAGCATAAAAATCATATTTGAGGCAACTTTTTTTTTTTTTTTTACAAAAAATGTAATTTTTTACATATTTTCACTCTTAAAGTTTCACATTTATTAAATTTTTAAGTGATTTTTGTGAAATTTTTTGCTTTTTAAAAAATACAAAAAATCAGCACTATTTTTATCTAGTACTGATTGATTTTAATTGTTTGTTAATTGTTAATTAACTTCTTATTTTTTCTTTCTACCAAATACAAAGATTAACATACCAATTAATCAACTTACAAATGAAGCAGCTACAAAGTATGGTCAGATTAAGATTGGTGATGCTTGTTTTAATTTTTTATCAATAATTGTTTGTTTAACCACATCTTCATTTCTATAAGAGTTAAGATTATTTAAAATTTCATCTGAATTGGCAATTGCTTTATTAATTGCATCTTGTTTATCTTTAGATAATTTTTCAAATTTCTTAGATTTGGTTAAATCTACTAAATCATTTTTAGCTTTAGTCAATTCTTCAGCATCAACATATAATTGAGTAATTTGATTATGTTTATTATCAAATTCTGCGCTTGTAGCATCATTATCTAAAATGTTATTGATTAATGTTGCTTTGGTTGTGTCATTAAGCACGTCGCTCGCTTTAACTTGTTGAATTAATTTGTCTTTAGCTTTAATGTTATTTAAGTTATTTATAAAGCTTGAATCATTAACTAAATTCAATGTTTCGCTAATTAATTTATCTCTGGTTTCGTCAGAAATTTTATTGTCTTTAGCTTCTTGATGTAATTGATCAATTAAGTCTAATC
>NZ_JAYFFC010000013.1:0-7316 GCF_034863245.1 Mycoplasma sp. 2248 | reverse complement strand
TAAGTAGAGTTTAAAAATTATAAAAAATGAGCTTCCAACTTGGAAACTCAGGATTATTTTACATTAAAAAAAAAAAAAAAAAAAACTAGCATAAGAAAAGTAGACAGAAAAATAAAAAACTGTCTACTTTTCTTATGCTAGTTTAATTGCACAAAATGTACAAAAAAATCAGCACCAAGCAAATTTGGTGCTGATTAATCGACTGATTTTCTTGTTAATTATTAATTAACAATTATTTTTTCTTACCAAAGATAAAGATAGCAGCTCCTAATAATCAAGTTGCTACTGAAGCAGCCATAATGTATGGTCAAATCACCATTGGTGAGTTGTTTTTTAATGCTTTAGTAATAGCTGTTGTAAGCACATTTAATCCTTGAATATCTCCAACCTTAGAAACTAATTGTTTAATGTTTTTAAGGTCTGTTAAGTTAAGTTTATTCTTAGCTTTTGTAGATGTTTCAAAGTAATTATGTTTAATTACAGCGTTTGCTAAAGTATCCATATTAGCAAGGTCTGAAGCACCAGCTAATGCTTCAAAGTTATTTCTTGATTTGTTTGTTGTGATTGAATCAACTAAATCAAGTAAGTTTTGAGCTTTAGCAATAGCAGCTTCTCCATTTGCATCTGAGAATGCTTTTGAATTAAATTGATTAATTGCTTTAACAACATTTTCTCTATGTTTGTTTGAAGCATCTGTTCCATATGTACTTTGTAAGTATTGGTTTGTTAAATCATTTAATTCATCTACTTTTTTATCGTAGTTAGCTTTGTTTAAAGCTTTAGCATCTTCAATAGCTTTTGCTAATGTTTCAATATCTGTAGCGTTTCTAATTGCTTCAGAAGCTTTGAATTTTTCTGAATCTGATGAATATGGTTCATCTGATAAGTATGGAAGTTTAGCAACTTCTTTAAGAGCTTCTTCTTTAGCAGCATCTAACTCTGTTCTTCCATCAAGTGTAGCAGTTGCATCGTTTAATTTATTTGTTAAATCAACGATTTTGTTTACTGGCTTATTAAAGTTAGTAATATCTTTAATTGCTTCTACATTAGCTTTAGCTGTATCAAAGTTAGCTTTTGGTTGTTCTGAAGCTTTTGTGTAAGCAATTGTTTCTTGTGCTTTAGAAGCTTTATCTAGAGCTTCTTTAGCATTATTCATTAAAGTAGCATTCTTTACGATGTTATTTACATCTGTAATAGCTTCTTTAGCATTAATATCAGCTTTAGCAGCATCTTTTTGTGTATCTGATAAGTAACTTAACTTATCAATAGCAGCAATAGCATTTGTTTTAGCTGTGTTTAAATTTGTAACTCCATTAAGATTATCTGTTGCATTTGATAAATCAGTTAACTTAGTTTGTAAGTTTGGATATGCTGTATCAAAGCTTGTATATGTAGTTAAATCATTTAATGCTGAAATAGCATTATCAAAGTTTGATTTATTTGGAGTTGGTGATGCTTCTGTATATCTTGTTTCATTATTTGTTTTAATCGCTTTAGCAGCAGTAAGTTTTGGAACTCCATTATTAACAGTTGTTGCATTATCGACAATTGCTTGTACTTTATCAAGTGTGTTTGTGTCTTGTGAATCAATTAAGTTTTTAGCAGCTTGTCTTTGAGCATCTGATAAGTTTGTTAATTGATCAATTTTATTTTTAGCATCTTGTTTTTGAGCTTCTAATAATTTGTTAGCAACATTAGCGATAGTTGTTTGCTTTTCAACTTCAGCTTTAGCAGTTTTTTTGTCAGCCTCTGATAAGTTAGTTAATGCATCGATATCAGCATTAGCATTTCTTTTAGCTTCTTTTAATCTTGTTTCACCATTAAGTTCATTATAAGCAGCAGTTAATCTCTTTTTTGCAGTTGCTGCTTCACTTTGGTCTTCATTGAATTTATCTATATTTTCATATTTTTTTGCATTAGTCAATGTTTGATCAAATTCATCTTTATTTGGTTCTTTTCTAGCTTCTGTATAGTTAGGAGTTGTTAATGCTTCATTAGATAATTTTATTGTTTCTCTTAAGCTATTAATTTGTTCAATATTATTCTTAATAGTTGTTGCAGTAGATAAAAATTCTGCTGCTGCAATTTGTTTTTTAGCTTCAGTTTTTTGAGTTTCTGATAAAAATGAACTTGGGTTGTTAACTATAGCAAGTGCATCTTCTTTAACCGCATCAACTAATTTTTGTCCATTTAAATCATTTCTCGCACTTTGCAATTCTCTTAATGCAGTATTAACTTGCTCTTGTGTTGCATTATTATCATTTAACACTGCTTTAGCTGCAGAAAGCTGTTCACGATACTTTGTTTGAAAACCTGCTAAAGAGTCAGCATACGGATTTTTCGCATAAAACTCTGGTGTTGCTAAATCATACTCTTGTTGAAGTGCTGATTTATCAGCTACTTTGTTTTTTGTATAAACTACGTCATATTCGACAACATTTGAAAATTTAGAAAACACCCCATTATTGTCAACAGAAAAACGACCATTAATATTTTTTCGGAAAGTCATTGTGTAACCCTCAATTTGAGGTGGTGTATAATCAACACTATTTCCTCTTTGAGTGTTGTCTGTTTTTTTTGCATAGTTATTGTTAGGATCAGCGTTAACAATGTCCTTAATTAAGAACCTTTGTTCTCTTGTATTATTAGTAGAAGTTACAGTAGTTTCGGGGAATGTAACAACTTTTGAATATAATGAACCTGAATTATAAACTGGTGCTGTTATAGTTTTTGTTAAAACTGCACTTGAGGTAGGTATTTGTGTATCCGAATCAATTCCATTAAATGTTTGTTTGATAACAACTGGATAGTTATCAAATTGTTTTTCTTTCTTAGCTCTTTCTCCTCTTAAGATAACATCGACATATTTTCCTGTTAATTGTCTTGATGAAACTGATTGGAAAACCCCTGAGAATGCACCTTTTGCTACATTTGATTTTGATTCAGTTGTAAATTCAATTGTGAATTTATATCTACTTGAACTTCTTGTTTGAAAAATTCAACCAGAAGTAAAATCTTTATTATAAGTTTTTAAACCATCTTCAAATTGTCCGGTGAAACTATCATATCTATCTGCTATTTTGCTATATGAGTTATCTTCTCCACCTAAAAGTTTTGGATTATTTCCACCTTTAACATAAGGATTAGTTTTTACATTATATACTTCAGCATAATATAAAATATCATCTCAAGTTTGAGCTTTGGTCGTGGCATTTTTATATCATTTAAGATCAACACCATTATCACCAAGTGCTTGATAAGGATTTTCACCTGAAATTCAAGATTTTTCTAATGAACTGATTCTTCCATCTCTATCTTGTGATTGACGTGTTATTTTGATTTGTGAACCATCCTTAATCTTTAAATCATCTGTAAGTGCGAACATAAAATATGCGTGTTGCTCGTCCTCTTTATTACCCTCTTTTCCTATAAAAGCAAATTCTTTAAAGAAATCTAAAGTCCAGCTAATTTCACCATTAGCTTTCGGTGTTTTAGTTATACCAATTGATCTGTTTAAATATGAATCTGGACGCGTTCTTTCTTCTCGATTGAAAACATTATAACCTAATTTTCAATCGTATGTACCTGTGTCAGTTGAATCATCTCAAGCATATTCTTTTAGATTTGGAGCTTGAATACTATCATATGTCCAACTATTATCTCAATTTAGAATCCCTTCACCAGCTTTACCTCTTTCAGGATTTGTAGTTGTTACTGTTTCAGTTGATGCACTGACTGTTGTTAGTAAAGCGAGTGGAGCTGAAACTGCTGCACTTAAAGGTAAAAGAATTCATTTTTTCTTGTTTTTTAAGTTCATAAAATTTCCTTTTTCAACAAATACTTAAGGAAGCTAAAAATATTAATTTTTAACCTAGAAAAGCACTTATTTTATTCTTTTTATAAGTTAAATATTCATATTAACTACGCTTATATTAGCATAAAATCATCTTTGAGGCATCTTTTTTTTTTTTTTTTGCAAAAAAAGTGTAATTTTTTACATATTTTCACTCTTAAAGTTTCACTTTTATGAAATTTTTAGATTTTTTAAAATATAAAAAAATCAGCACTATTTTTATCTAGTACTGATTGATTTTGATTGTTTATTAATTGTTAATTAATTTCTTATTTCTTTCTGCCGAATATAAAGATTAACATACCAATTAATCAAGTTGCTACTGAAGCAGCTACAAAGTATGGTCAGATTAAGATTGGTGAGTTACCTTTTAACGCTTTAGTAATAGCTGTTGTAAGCACATTTAATCCTTCAATATCTCCAGCCTTAGAAATTAATTGTTTAATGTTTTTAAGGTCTGTTGAGCTAAGTTTATTCTCAGCTTTTGTAGATGTTTCAAAGTAATTGTGTTTAATTACAGCGTTTGCTAAAGTATCGATATTAGCAAGGTCTGAAGCGTCAGCTAATTCTTCAAAGTTATTTCTTGATTTGTTTGTTGTGATTGAATCAACTAAATCAAGTAAGTTTTGAGCTTTAGCAATAGCAGCTTCTCCATTTGTATCCGAGAATGCTTTTGAATTAAATTCATTAATTGCTTTAACAACATTTTCTCTATGTTTGTTTGAAGCATCTGTTCCATATGTACTTTGTAAGTATTGGTTTGTTAAATCATTTAATTCATCTACTTTTTTATCGTAGTTAGCTTTATTTAAAGCTTTAGCATCTTCAATAGCTTTTGTTAATGATTCAGCATCTGTAGCATTCTTAATAGCTTCAGAAGCTTTGAATTTTTCTGAATCAGTTGAATATGGTTCATCTGATAAGTATGGAAGTTTATCGAGTTCTTTAAGAGCTTCTTCTTTAGCAGCATCTAAGTTTTTACTTCCATCAAGAGCAGCAGTTGCATTGTTTAATTTATTTGTTAAATCAACGATGTTATCTACCGGCTCATTAAAGTTAGTAATATCTTTAATTGCTTCTACATTAGCTTTAGCCTCATCAAAGTTAGCTTTTGGTTGTTCTGAAGCTTTTGTATAAGCAATTGTTTTTTGTGCTTTAGAAGCTTTGTCTAGAGCTTCTTTAGCATTATTCATTAAAGTAGCATTGTTTACAATGTTATTTACATCTGTAACAGCTTCTTTAGCATTGATATCAGCTTTAGCAGCATCTTTTTGAGCTTTTGATAAGTAATTTAACTTATCAATAGCAACAATAGCATCTGTTTTAGCTTTTGCTAAGTTTGCATCTCCGTTTAATGCTTTGTGAGCATCTTTAAGAGTTTGTACTTTATCTTCTAAGTTTTCTACAGCGTTCTCAAAGTCTTCTTTGCTTTCTAATGAATTTAAATTGTCTAATGCTGTAGTTAATGCATTTTGTTTGTCTGCATCAGCTTCTTTGAATTGAACTTTTTCTTTAACTGGGGCAATGTTTTTAATTGTTCCTAGAGCAGCATCAACTGCTTTTGTATTTGCAACAATGTTATTTATATTGTTAATTGTGTTTTGTTCTTCGACTTTAGTTTTAGCAGCATCTTTTTGTGTTTCTGAGATGTTTTGTAATGCATCAATAGCTTGATTAGCTTTTTCTTTAGCTTTAGCTAATCTATCTTTACCATCAAGGTTGCTAATAGCATTTGCTAATTTGCTTGTTAATAATTCAATGTCTTGTACTTTGTTTTCAAAGTTCTTTGTATCTTTGATTGCATTTACAGCGTCTTTAGCTTTATCAAACGCATCTTTAACAGCATCTGAAGCTTGTGTATAATCCACTTTATCTAATTTGTTGTTAGCAGCTTCAAGTGTAGCTAATGCATTGTTTAATAATTTTGCATTATTAACAATGTCTTGTGCTTTTGCAAGTGTATTTGTGTCTTCAGATTTAATTAAATCTTTAGCGGCATCTTTTTGAGCTTTTGATAAGTTGGTTAATTTATCAATTTCTTTAATTGCTTCAGTTTTAGCTGTAGCTAATTTATCATCTCCATTTAATTTTCCAGTTGCTGATGTCATATCTGATAATAAATTATCTGCGTTAGCAATTGGTTGCTTTGGATTTGTAAAGCTTGCAATAGCATCTTTGATAGCGTCTTTAGCATTAGTAAATGCAGTTTGTTTATCTTTGTCAGCTTCTGTGTAATCAGGAGTTGTTTGTTTTGCTTTAGCAACCTCTAATGCATCAACTAATTCTTTTAATTTAGCAGCATTATCAAGGATTTGATCAATTAATTGTTTTGAATTTGTTGATTCATCTTCAATAACAGCTTTAATTAAATCTTTTTGACCTTGAGATAATCCTTCAAGTCCATCAACTTTTTTCTTAGCTTCTTCTTTTGCTGTCGCTAAGTTAGCTAAACCATTAAGTAATTCAGATTTAGCATCTAAAGCACTAATAAGTGCATCAGGATCATCACTTAATGCTTCAAAGTTTGTTGTGTTCTTGATTGCATCAAGTGCTTCTTTAGCTTTGTTAAAGTTCTCTTTTGGTTCATCTGAAGCTTCTACATAAGCTGGTGTGTTTTGTTTATTAACAGCTTCATTTGATTTAGCGATAGCTTTATCAACTTTTTGAGCATTTGAAAGCACGTTAGCTACTTGATCTTTAGTTGTAAGGTTCTTAATTGAATCCTTAGCAGCTGTCTTTTGTTCTTCTGATAAGTTTGTTAATGCTTCAATCTTAGCAATAGCATCTTTTTGAGCTTCTTCTAAACTTCTATCTCCATCTAAATTGCTAATTGCATTATTTAATTCAGATGTTAATGTGTCAATATCTGCAATAGGTTGTGAGAAGTCTTCTACATCTTTAATTGCATCAACCTTACCTTTTGCACCAATAAATGCATTTTTAGCTATGTTTGAAGCGTCAATGTATGCTGTTGTTTTTTCAGCATCATTTGCTTTGTTTAACGCTTGTTTAGCAACATTTAATTTCTTAGCATTTTCAAGAGTTGCTTGAACATCAGCAATTGTTTGTTTTTTCTCAACTTCAGCTTTAGCAGCTTGTTTTTGTGTATCTGATAAGTTTTCTAATCCTTCGATTTCAGCTTTAGCAGCAGCTTTTGAATCATCTAAGTTTTGTTTACCATCAAGTGAGTTGATTGCGTTTTTAAGTTCTTCTGTTTTGTTTGTGATTTGGTCAATTAGATTTGTTCTAAAGTCCATAATTGACTCAACACCTGGTAAGTTGTCAAACGCTGTTTGAGCAGCTTGTTTTTTATCTGTAGGTGTTGTTGATGCTTCTGTGAATTGTGGTTTTGATTTAACATCATTAAATCTTTGAACTTGCTCGATAGCGGTATCAACATTTGTTGCATTTGTAGCAATGTCTTTTGCTTCTTGAACTGTTGTAGCAGCATTTACTAATTGTT
>NZ_JAYFFC010000012.1:0-14254 GCF_034863245.1 Mycoplasma sp. 2248 | reverse complement strand
TATATAAGTGAAAGGAGGTTAACTATGAAACTTAATGATCTAAAACCAATAGAAAAAGAAAAGTATTCGCAAATTCAACCTGGTTTTTCGTTTGCGGCTTTAGTTCCGTTAATTCCATCGATAGTTCAAAGCGCAATATCTATTCTTGGTTTATTTAAGTCATTTACATCAAATTCAGGTTCAGTTAAAGGTAAAGATCAAGAATTCAAGTGAGATAATACTGTTAAGAAAACTTCTAATGTAATTGAAAATTACTTATTATTTTAAAAAAATCACTATTCATAATTTTTCAATTCAAAGTCAAGATTTCATTGAAAAAATTTGTATAACTTCTATATTTTTAGACTAAAAAAACTTACTAATTTTACTTTATTGCTATATAATAAGCATGTTACATTTGTAACCGTACTAAAGAGGTTCATCAAGTGCAAAAGCCACCTCAAAGACGAGCCACATTTTGGAGGTATTGCATGTTTGCAATTATCGAATCAGGTGGAAAACAACTTTTAGTTAAAGAAGGTCAAACAATCTTCGTTGAAAAACTTGAAGGTCAAGAAAACTCAGAAGTTAAATTTGACAAAGTTTTATTAGTTAACGATAAAGTAGGAAGACCTTACTTATCTAATGCTGTA
This sequence comes from Mycoplasma sp. 2248, assembly GCF_034863245.1. Taxonomy (NCBI): domain Bacteria; kingdom Bacillati; phylum Mycoplasmatota; class Mollicutes; order Mycoplasmatales; family Mycoplasmataceae; genus Mycoplasma; species Mycoplasma sp. 2248. The sequence goes on along the minus strand of NZ_JAYFFC010000012.1, from coordinate 13,622 downwards.
GTTTACGGAACAATCGAAAAACAAGGGAAAGCAAAGAAAATTGTTGTATATCGTCACAATGCAAAGTCTACTCACAAAAGAAAATTAGGACACCGTCAACCTTACACACGTGTTAAAATTACAAAAATCGAAGGGTAATTAGAATATGGCACACACGAAAGCCGGTGGTTCTACCCGTAACGGTCGTGATTCTCATAGTAAGCGTTTAGGTGCTAAATTAGGTGATGGACAATTTGCAACAGCAGGATCAATCATTTACCGTCAAAGAGGAACAAAAATTTTCCCAGGACAAAATGTTGGTCGTGGTGGAGACGATACATTATTCTCAAAAATCGATGGATACGTAAAATACGAAAGCAGAAGAAACAGAAAGTATGTTTCTGTATATCCTGAAAGACAAAACTAATTTTAATTTATATAGTAAAACGTGCCACAGCAATTATGTGACACGTTTTTTATTTCTAAATTTCAGTAACAGAAGTAATTAAAGTAGCTCCGGACTTAATAAGCTGATTATTCAAATCACCAAAATCATCACTAGGGAAACATTTTATATCCTTACCAATATCAGCAAAGTGATTTACTAACTGTATTGCTTTTGAGTCTCCTTTTAACGAGAATGAAATAAATTGTTTGCTTAATAAAGAACTTAATAAATTTGCTTGTTTAAAATATTCTCTTCTAGGATGACAATTTAAGGGATACTGAGATATATAAAGTTCATTTGGTTTTAAGGTTTGTTTTAAAATCTCATCATTAAAACCTTCTTTTAGAATGTGAATAATTGAACCGTTGTGATTTCTATAAAAATCAACAATAGATTTTTCACTTTCTTTATAGTCATTGGTAATTAACACATGAGAATTAACCATATTTTCAAGCTGTTTTTCAGAATTAAAACTACCTAGCAGGTTTCTTTCATCAACTAGATAAACTTTATTTTTGTTTTTAAGTAGCGTAGTGTTTCCGTACACATAAAGCACATAAGGTGGATATTTGATAATGTTTAAATTCAAAGGATATTCTTCATCTAAAATGGTGATAAACTTTATTTTCCTTTTCACATACTCTTTTACTCATTGTGTTAATAGATTCATATCGATTTTAGGAATGCTTTTAAGATTTTTATAAATTATGTAGTTATTTCCCTTGTGTAAGTTAGATAAATAAAATAATATTAAGTTCATTTTCTCCTCCTATTTACAATAGTAAATTTAGCTGAAAATGAACTATTTTTATACCTAGCACACTATTAGTTTAGTTTAAATAAAAAGCCTTTGTTTTAGTATAAATTTAATATAATTACTTTAAAAATTATTAGGTTTATTTTTATTCATTTTTATCTAGGAGAAAATATGAGAATTGCATTTTTCGATTCTAAAGATTACGATATTAAATACTTTGAAAAATATAATGATGGAAGACACGAAATTACTTTTTTTAAAGAAAACTTAAACTTAGATACAGTTAAGTTAGCTAAAGGTTACGATGCTGTATGTGGGTTTGTTAATACTTATGGTGACAAAGTAATTTTAGAAGTCTTAGCAAAAATGGGTGTAAAAGTTTGATTGCAAAGATCAATGGGATACAACAAAATTGATGTTGCTAAAGCTAACGAGTTAGGAATTCACGTTTACAGAATTTTTAACTACTCAGCTGAAAGTATTGGTGAATTTGCTTTTGCAGGATTATTAGCACTTAACAGAAATCTTTTAATTGCTAATAAAAGAGTTAAAGATTACAACTTCTCATTAAATGGACTTGATGGACTTTGTGTTGGGAACTCAACAATTGGGGTTGTTGGTTCAGGAAAAATTGGACAAACATTTATTAAAATTGCTAAAGCAACAGGTGCTAGAGTTTTAGTATTTGATGCATTTGCTCAAGATAACTTCCCTCAATTAGCTGAACAATTTGGATTTGAATGAGCTTCATTTTCAGAAATCTTACAAAACTCAGACTTTATTTCAATCCACTGTCCTTTATTACCTTCAACAAGATACTTATTCGATAAAGCTGCTATTGATATGCTTAAACCGGGAGCAATTATTATCAACACAGCCAGAGGAGAAATTATTGAATTACAAGCAATGATCGATGGGCTTAAATCAGGTAAAGTTCGTGGATTTGCAACTGACGTTTTAGAAAGAGAAGAAGGAAGATTTTACGAAGACATTTCTTCAAGAATTAAAGAACTTAAAGAACAAGATCCTCAATGAGCAGAATTAATCGAAATGGACAACGTTTTAGTAACATCACACCAAGCATTCTTAACAGATTTAGCTTTAACTCAAATAGCTAAAACAACATTAGAAAATGCAGATGCTGCGCAAGCAGGTGATTACTCAAAAGCATTAGTTTTATTAGAGAATGGAAAAATACAAAATGGTTAATACACAGGAATTATTAATTAAGAAAAATAGCTTTTTCAAAGATTTATTTAGCTTCTTTAAATTAAGAACATCAGAAAGACAAAATGCTGAGAAACCAGCTGATTTAAAAACTTGAATCATCCACGGTTTATCAGAATTTATCGGAACAATCTTTTTATCACTTGCATTAGCAGGTTTATCAATTTACACATCTTCAGGTAAAGTTGCTGAAGAATATATGTTACATAAAATCATTGTTGGATTTTATGCAGGATTTATTGCTGTTGGGGTAGTGTTATTCATCTTCTTACGTTGAAGTTGTGACCTTAACCCAGCTGTAACTATTTATCGTTATATAAACGGTAGAAATAATGGTTACTATGCTTTATATAAAATTGCAATTCAATTCTTAGGAGCATTTGCTGCTGCAGGATTTATCTATTTATTTGGATACTTATCAGTAGGGAAAGATCATTTACCTAATGCCCCAATTACTGCAATTGGCGCTTACAAAGCTTCTTTTGTTGCAGAATTAGAAAAAGGTTCAAATCCATCAGCAAACCACGTTTTAGCAAGTGGAACAGCGTGAATTTTCTTTGTTGAGTTAGTTATGACAGCTATCTTATTATTTCCAATTTTTTCACCAAACATTAACAATAAATACCGTGATTTAATGATTATGTTCATTATTTCATTATCAGTATGAATGGGAATTTTAGGTGCCACAGCAGCTATTAACCCAGCTAGAGGATTAGCTCAACAATTACCTGCATTCTTTACATCAGAAACTCATGTTGGTAAACATTTAGAAACAAAAATTACTGAAATAGCCCCTGATTTTGGCTTCGATACTTCAGTAACATTAGAACAATTAAAAAATTCATTTGCATTTGATTCATTAGTTTACGCAACATTTGCTATGTTATTAGGGGATTTATTAGCTCCAGTATTCTATGCATTTATTCAAGGATTCACACAAAGAGTTGTAAACCCATTTGTTGTTAAAGTTATTGCATTTAAAAACTTTAGAGCAGACTCAATGACAACACCAGAAAAAGAAGCAAATAAATCAAACGACAATAAACAATAATAATCTTAAGAATCACTTCTTAAAGTGATTCTTTTGTTTCTAATAGGAAAGGATAATATGAAAAATAACGAATTAGCCTTGGAGTTAGCTTCAAAAGAATTAAACATTCCTACAAATCAAGTTCAAACAGTATTAGAAATGTTATCTAATGGAGATACAGTTCCATTCATTTCACGTTATAGAAAACAACAAACTGGTGGGCTTAATGAAGAACAAATCTATCAAATTGAATCTATTTACAAATACAAAGAAGAGCTTTTAGATAGACAACAAGCAATTATTAAAATTCTAAGTGAAAAGAATTTACTTACAGACAAGCTTAAGGAACAAATCTTAAATACAACTGTCAAAAGCGAATTAGAGTCAATTTATGAACCATTCAAGGTTGGTAAAATCACAAAAGCAACAAAAGCTATTGAACTCGGTTTAGAGCCACTTGCAAAGAGAATTTTTGAGAATAAAAGTCCTCAATTTGACGTTGCAAGAGAAGCTAAAAAATATTTAACAGAACAAGTTCCTACAGTCGAATTCGCTATTGAGCAAGCTAATTTCATTATTGCACAGTGAATTTCACAGAATGTAGAAATTAAAAATCAAATTAAAGAATCAATCTACAATTTTGGAAGAATTAAAACAACAAAGTCTAAAAAAGTTAATGATGAAAATGATGATTTAGTATTCTTAAATTACTATGATTTTTCAACACCTATTAAATACATTAAAAACCACAATGTATTAGCAATTAATAGAGGTGTTAAATTAGATAAACTTAAACTTGAATTTGAGTATAAACAAGAGCCATTAGTTATTATCATTTTAAAAGCTATTGATAAAACAAGAAACAATAAAGACAATGTTATTGATGCGATTAATGATTCACTCAAAAGACTTATTTTACCTAGTGTAGAGAGAGAAATCTTTAGTGACTTATTTGAAATAGCTGAAAAAGCAAGTATTAACATATTTGCAAATTCAGTTGAAAAATTATTAACTGCTCCAGCAATTACAGGCCACAATATTTTAGCCATTGACCCTGCGTATGTTAATGGATGTAAAATAGCTGCATTATCTGAAAATGGAGATGTTTTAGGTATTGCTAAAATTTACCCTAATAAACCACAAGAAAAAGTGGCAGAGGCAACTAAAGTAGTTTTAGATTTTATTAACAAATATAAAATTACTATCGTTGTTATTGGAAACGGAACAGCTTCAAGAGAAACTGAATTATTTATTTCTAATATTATTAAACAAAACAATTTAAAGGTTAAATATGCTATTGTTTCTGAAGTTGGAGCTAGCGTGTACTCAGCTTCACAAATTGCAATCGAAGAATTCCCTAACTTGAGTGTTGAAGAAAGAAGTGCGATTAATATTGGTAGAAAATTCTTGGATCCATTAAATGAGTTAGTAAAAATTGATCCTAAATCAATTGGTGTCGGTCAATATCAACACGACTTAAATCAAAAAGAATTAGAACAATATTTAAACTTCAAAGTGCAAAAGGTAGTTAATGAGTTTGGAGTTGACTTAAACACTGCTACAAAGCATATTTTGATGTATATAGCAGGTTTAAGTAAGAAGATAGCTCAAAATATTATTGAATACAGAAATAGTAAAGAAAGTAAAAATTTCGAAAACAGAAATGAACTTCTTAAAGTTCCGGGGTTAGGTCCAAAAAGTTTTGAACAGTCAGTAGGTTTTTTAAGAATATTCACTTCATCAAACTTTTTTGATAAAACAATAATTCACCCTGAATCATATAAATTAGCATCAAAAATTGTTGAAAAATTTAACTTAAAACCAAGTGAACAAGGTATAGATGTTTCTAACTTAAATGCACAATCTATTGCTGATGAGTTAAATTCAGACATTTATACAGTTGAATTGATACTTCAATCATTAGCAAGTCCTACTAAAAAAATTGTTGATAATAAATCAGGATTTATCTTAAAAGACAGTGTGTTAGATGTAAATGATTTAAAAGTTGGAGATACAATTCAAGGAACTGTTGAAAATATTACTGATTTTGGTATATTTGTTTATATCGGAATCAAGAAAAACTTATTTATTCACGTAAGTAATTTAAACTTAAATCGAAATGAATCAATCTTTGATAAGTATTATCCAGGTTTAGTGATTAACTCTGAAATCACTGAAATTGACTTACAAAGAAATCGTTTAAGTGGAAAAGTTTTAGAGAACTAAAAAAATGAATAGACCAGTGTATAAGGTCTATTCATTTTTATTTAAGCTTAAAATTAAGTTTTAAAACAGAGTTTAATGAGCTTTCACCATAAGTCTGTGTGAACTCGTGGATTTGAGCAACTACATTCTTGCTAGCACCAAGTAAGAAATTGAAATTTCAATTCTTACTTTGTTCTTCCATATATTGTAATAAGTGATATCTTCCAATAATTGAAGCACATGCAACTGATAAGTGAATGTCTTCAGCTTTATTAACTAGCAATGTTGGTAATTGTAACTCATTTAATTTAGCTCAGTTATTTTCAATAAAGAATTTTTGATGATATTTTAATATTGAATTAGTTGTTGAATATTTATCAATAATAATTGCAGTTGCTTGAATTTTGTATTTTTTAGCCAATGTACTCAATGCACTTGCGTGAGTGAAAAATTTAAGTTCATTAGCATTATAAGACTTGCTTAATTTGTTATATCCAGCTTGTGTAAGTGTGTAAACGGAATATTCAAGAAATTCCATTAATCTAGGAGCTAAAGATAAAATTTGTTTATCAGATAGTTTTTTAGAATCCTTTACACCTAATGAAGCAACAAATTGTTTAAGTTTATTTGGTAAATAAACTGCACAAGAAACAAGCGGTGTTCAGTAATCACCAACCCCTGTTTCATCAACTCCAATTACTTGCTCTAAATCAACATTAAGTTGTTTGATATCATCAATATATTTCATTATTCTTCCTCGATAGCTTGAATTTTTCTTTTACGTGCGTTTGATTTTTCTATCTCGGCTTGTGGATTGTCTAAGAATTTGTGAATGTATTCTCCAACCCCACCTTCTTTGTTTGTTTTAGAAATTCTAATTGATGCATATTTTTTAACGTCTTTTGAAGCATTAGCCATAGCTACTGAAATGTTTGCGATTTTAAACATAGGAACGTCGTTAAATCCATCTCCTAATGCAATTGTGTTTTCAACTTTAACGTCGTAGTATCTAATTAACATACTTAAAGCTTTACCTTTGTTAGCTGTAATGTTAGTCATATCGAAAACAGGTGTTAAACCTTCTCCTTTTGATCAGTATGAGAATTCAGCTAAGTCACCATATCTTGATTTAAGGTATTTTCTAAGTTCTTCAATGTTTGTTGTCTCTTTAACGTCAAAGATAATTCCTGTAGGCATTAAAGGAATTTTGTATAAGTCTAAACCGATACGTAATTTTGAACTTGTTTTAAATCCGAAAACTTTTTCAAGTTCTTCATCACGGTGATCTAATTGAACTCAGTCCGGTCCTTCAATAGCGATGTTTGAAACTTCTTTTTTAACTTTAGGATCACCTAAAATGTATAATGCTTCGTTTAAGTTTAAGTATTTAATGTAAGGGATGAATTCTTGATCATATGGATGGTGAATATGCGCTCCATTGTAGTTAGCAACGATTGTGTTAAGACCTAATGATTCATAAATGAATTTAGTACTTCTTCAAGGTCTTCCTGTAAGGATACATACAACGTGCCCTTCTTCTGTTGCTCTTTTAATTGCGCTAAGTGTTCTGTCGTGGATAACGCCTGTTGCACTAGATTGAAGTGTTGTACCATCTAAGTCAATAGCAAATAAAAATTTTTCTTTTTCTGCTGCCATAATCTACCTCTTTCTTTAAATTATTTTTGGAAAATTTTATTCCTATGGCATAGGAATATTAATTGAAAATACAACATATTTGTAAAATATGTTTATAAATTATAAAGTATTTTTTAAAAAACGGTAATTTGTAAGAAAAATTGTGAAAAATTCCGTAAAAAAGTGAAAAATTGCAGTTTTTATCCTTAAATTTAGGGATTCTGGAAAAAGTTAAAAAAAATAGACTGAAAAATCTTTTTTCTATATAATTAGTTTAAACATTATTATTTATATTAAATAATAAAAACTTAACTTGTTAAATAGAGGTAGTGATGATTAAGTATCAAAGAATTCTTTTAAAACTTTCTGGAGAAGGTTTTGCAAACAAAGAAAAACATTTAGCAATTGACTATGACTTAGTTCACAAAATTGCATTACAACTTAAAGAAATTGTAGCTAAAGGTATACAAGTATCAGTAGTTATTGGTGGAGGAAACTTCTGAAGGGGTGCTTCTGCTGAAAAAAATGGAATTAATAGAAATAAAGCTGACTATATTGGAATGCTTGCTACAATTATGAATGCTATTGCCTTAGGTAGTGGTTTCGAGCGCGTTGGACTTAAAGCTAGAGTTCAAAGTTCATTAAACATTGATCAAAGAGTAGCTGAATATTACGTTAATGAAAAAACAATCAAATACTTAGAAGATGGTGAAGTTGTTATCTTTGCTGGAGGGACAGGTCGTCCGTTCTTTACAACAGATACAGCGGCAACATTATATGCATCAGAAGTTGGTGCTCAAGTTATTTTAATGGGTAAAAATGGAACTGATGGAATTTATGATTCAGATCCTAAGAAAAATCCTGATGCAAAACATTATGATCACATCACTTATGATGAAATCTTAGAAAAGAAATTACAAGTTATGGACTTAACAGCCACAAGTATGGCTAGAGACAACAATATTAATTTAATTGTGTTTAACTTATTAGAAGAAAATTCAATTTTAAATGCACTTGAAGGAAAAATCAAACATACAGAGGTTACTAAATAATGGAATTAGATATTTATTTATTAGATTTTGCTGAAAAAGCAGAAAAAGCACTTTCACATTACCGTTTTGAATTATCAAAAATTTCAACAGGTAGAGCTAACCCTCAATTGATCAAAGGTATTCGTGTCAATTACTATGACACACTTACACCGCTTGAAGAATTATCAAACATTTCAGTTCCTGAGCCACAACAATTATTAATCAAACCTTACGATATTACATCAGTTAAGGAAATTAATAAAGCTCTTGAAAAAGCAAACTTAGGTGTTATGCCAATTGATGAAGGAAGTCAAATTAGATTAAACTTCCCTCCTCTTACAACTGAAAAACGTAAGGAAATGGTTAAATCATTATCTAAGTTAACCGAAAATGCTAAAGTAGGTGTTCGTAATGCTCGTCAAGATGTTAATAAAGCTATCAAAGCTGATGAAGAGTTATCAGAGGACGAACAAAAAAGATACTTAGATGTTATTCAAAAAGAAGTTGATAAAGAAATTAGTAAAATCGACAAAATTACAAGTGAAAAACAAGAAGAATTAATGAATAAATAAATGTCAAACTAGCTTTTTAGCTAGTTTTATTGTATTTATAAGAAAGGAGACAATATGACTAATGATACAATTGCAGCAATCAGCTCAGGTTCTCATATAAATCAACCAATTTCAATTGTTCGTGTATGTGGTCCTGATGCAGTAAATGTTGTTTCTAAAGTTTTTAAAGGAAAAATTGGCGCAGATCACACAATTTCATATGGTTTCATTCACGATAATGGACAACTTATTGATGAAGTTTTAGTTATGTCATTTGTTGGTAAAAAAGATGCAAATGGTAATGATGTATTCAATAACTATGTTGGCGAACCTTTAATCGAAATTAACTGTCACGGTGGAATTGTTGTTACAAACAAAGTTTTAAGTTTATTACTTGAAAATGGTGCCAGATTAGCTGAACGTGGTGAATTCACTAGAAGAGCTTTTTTAAATGGAAAAATGGACTTAATTAAAGCTGAAGCTATTCACGATTTAATTATGGCTCAAACTTCATCTCAAGCACTTGCATCGGTTAATAAATTCAAGGGTAAAACTTCAGGTTTAATTGATGAGTTTTTAAATAAGATTGCTGTTTTAATTGGTCTTGCTGAAGTTAATATTGACTATCCTGAGTATGATGATGTTGAACGTTTAGATTCAATCAATATGTCAGAGAAAATTTCTGTTTTAATCAGTGAGCTAGAAAAAATAGTGAAAATTTCAGAGGATTCTAGATATGTTTTTGAAGGTGTTAAAGTTGCGTTTTTAGGAAAACCTAACGTTGGAAAAAGTAGTATTTTAAATACACTTTTATCAGAAGATAAAGCAATTGTTACAGATATCGCAGGAACTACAAGAGATTTAGTTGAAGCTACTTACAAAATTAACGATATGTTATTTAAACTTGTTGATACTGCTGGTTTAAGAAACACTCAAGAAATTATTGAAAAAATTGGTATTCAAAAATCATTAGATCAAATTGAAAAAAGTGACCTTATAGTGCACGTTGTATCTGCAAATGAACCTGAAGATGATTTTGATAAATTAATTGAGCAAAAATCAAAAGAGTTGAGCAAGTTCTATTTAAAAGTTATGAACAAAAAAGACTTGCTCAATTCAGAGAAATCATTAGATGATAATGTTATTTATATTTCTGCTTTAAATAATGATATTGAAGCATTAGAACAAGGTTTAGTTTCAAACTTCCAAAATATCAACATTTTAGATGAGCGTATTTTTTCAAATACACGTCAACTTTCACTTATTAAGCAAGCTTTAAATTCACTTAAGGATGCTGAAAATGCTCTTGACAACTATGCGACTTTTGATATGGTTATCATTGATTTATATGCAGCGTGAGATCAATTACAGAATATTAAAGGAAATGTAAACAGAGAAGACTTATTAGATGTTATGTTCAGCACTTTCTGTTTAGGTAAATAATATGAGTTCAAAGAAAAATAAATTTGTTGATGCACATAATCATTTATCAATAACTGCTTACAAACACGAAGATATTATTGATATGATTTGTGAGCAAGCTTATGCTAATAGACTTGAATTTATGATTGTTAATGGTGGTCATGCTGAAGAAAACAAAGAAGTTATCAAGTTAGCTAAAAAGTATCCTGATTTAATTAAACCTGTTATTGGAATTCATCCTGAAGATGGAATTGATGAGAATGATTATTTAAGATATAAAGATTTAATTGATGAGACTATTGTTGGGATTGGAGAAATTGGATTAGATTACTTCTATGAAGAAGGTGTTCCATCAAGAGAAAATCAAATTAAATCATTTAGAAATCAAATCAAATTAGCACAAGAATTAAACCTACCAATTGTTGTTCACATTAGAGATAAAATGGACCAATACCAAGCTTACCAAGATGTTTATGATATTTTAAAAGAGTTTCCTAACATCAAAGTTATGCTCCATACATTTGCTGGAAATATGGAATGAGCACAAAAATTCTTAGAGTTTAAAAATCTTTATTTTTCATTTAGTGGCGCTGTTACATATGGAACAACAAACCAAACTAGAGATATTATTGAGTTTTTACCACTTGAAAGAATTCTTACAGAAACTGACGCCCCGTTCTTAAGAGTTCATCCATATACAGAACAAAAAAATGAACCAAATACAGTTTTATTTGTCGCTTACTACATAGCAGGAATCAAAAAAGTGGGTATGGATAAATTCACAGATAGAATTAATAAAAACTTAAGGACTTTATTTAATTTATAATGCAAAATAAAAAAGAAGTTTATGCAAAAAAGAAGTTTGGACAAAACTTCTTAAAAGATCAAAACATTTTACGTAAGATAATCAATGTATTTGATGTAAAAGAACAAAAAGTGTTGGAAATAGGACCTGGTAGAGGTGCCTTAACTAATTATCTTTTAAATGCTGGCGCTTATGTAACTGCTTTTGAAATTGATTCTGATATGGTTGATGTTCTAAATAAAGACATAAACAATCCTAATTTTAAACTTATTCATCAAGACTTCCTGGAAGCTGATATAACTAATTTTAAGGACACTTTCATTATTGCTAATATTCCTTATTACATAACAACTGATATCCTATTTAAAATATTTGAAAACAAAGATAATTTTGAAGGTGTATTAGTAATGGTTCAAAAAGAAGTAGCGCTAAGAGTTTGTGCTAAACCTAATACTAAAGATTATTCAAAGTTATCAGTTTCATCACAATTTTTAGCTGATTGTAAATTAGAATTTATCGTTCCTGCAAATGCTTTTTCACCTGCCCCAAAGGTGGATTCAGCTATTTTATCTTTGAGATTTAAAAATAATGTTTCATTAGATGAATGAAATTCAATTAAGGATTTCTTCAAATTATGCTTTGAAAACAGAAGAAAGAAACTTTCTTATTCATTACAAAATAAATATTCAAAAGATCATATTCTTAATATATTTGAACAATTAGGGTATGATGACAATTTAAGAATTCAACAATTATCAGTAGAAAAAATTGTTGATTTATTCAAAAAGTTAGAAAAGTAAGTGAGAATCATTTGCTTTTTTTATTTAATTTTGCAAATAAGACTAAAAAATAAGACTGCAAATTTTAAATATTAGCTGATATTAAATCGAATAAAGTGATAGCATTAAAATAAGATATATAAGTTAAGGGGTGTTAAAATGAAAGAGATTAAATTTAAATTAAATGAAGAAAGACCTTTGGAATTAATTATAAATGAAAATGCTTATCCAGGTGATATTATTGATTTATCAACATTAAGTAGTGGTGAGTTATTCGCTTTGAGTAGTAATATCAATAATGAAAGAAATTATGACATTAAAAAGCAGGCAGAAAAAGAATTACTTGAAAACCTTACAAATTTACCTGAATATAAGGTAAACGTACAAGGTCTAGTTGATGAGTATAATAAAAAACTTGCTAATTTGCAAACAGAATTAAATAAATTAAAAACATCAATGAATTCTACAATTGAAGTCGAGAAACTTAAATTGCAATCAACTAAGGATGCAGAAATTGCAGCATTAAAATCAAATATTAAGAATCTAGAAGAAACTAAAGAACAAGAAATCAGGAACGTAAAATCTGAATTGGAAATTACATTTACAGAGAAGATGCAAAGACAAAAAGAAGCTTATAGTCAATTAAATACAGAATTAAGTGAATTAAAGGCTTCAATGAATTCAACAATCGAAGCTGAGAAAAGCAAACTTGAAGTAAATAATATTAAGGCAATAGAGAAGGCTAAAGAAGAATACAAAAAAGAATTAGAAAAAGAAAATCAAGTTAAGAATAATCAAATTATCGAAGAATTAAAAAACAATTTTAAAGAGCAAATTGATGAGCTTAAAAAAGAAAAAATTGAAGTTCAAAATAAATTAGAAGCTGCCAACGTCGCAATTGATGCTCTTAAAACAAGTAAATCATTATTATCTTCAAAGAGAGTTGGAGAAAACTTTGAAGAACAAATCGCTCACTTATTAGATCAATACACGAACTTGGATGATTTAGTTGATTATGAAAAAACAACAACTAATATTGATGGTACAAAACCAGACTTCTTAGTTACTTTCTACAAGAACGAAAATAATAATAGAGTGAAAATTGGTTCTGTTGTTATTGAAGCAAAATCAGAAACAGAAAATGGTTCACAAAAGAACTCACAATTCATAAATAAATTAATCAAAGATCAAAAAGCTCGTCACGCAGAAACTGCTTTCCTGGTTACTGAATTGGAAAAAGAAGATGACTTTCTTGTAAAAATTGAAAGAGATAAAGATAACAAGAACCAAGTTTGAGTAATAAGATTACCATTTATGATTCAAATGTTGCAACTACAACGTTATATGTTTTTAAAGGCTTCTGAATTCAATTTTGTTGAACTTAGAGATAAAATGAAAATTCTTGAAGAATTTGAACAATTCAAAAAGAAACTTTTAGAAACAAGATTAGATGCACTTAATAAAGTTGCAACTGATATGAAGAAACAAGTTGAAAGAATTCAAGATTCAGCTAATGCACTTGAAAACTTACTTACAAATGATCTTGAAAGAAAATTCAGATACTTAGTTGATGAAGTTGAAAAATTCAAATTAACTAAGAAAATGAACAAAGTTAATTGAGATAGTGCACCACAATCTGTTGAAGCTAAAACTCCACATTTAATCGAGGGAGCACAAGAAGCTCACATAGTTGAAGTAGAAGAAGAATAGAAAAAGAAAATCAGCAAATAAACTGCTGATTTTTTCTAATCCT
>NZ_JAYFFC010000011.1:0-17783 GCF_034863245.1 Mycoplasma sp. 2248 | reverse complement strand
ACATAGATAAACACTCTATGTGCTTTTATTTTGCGAAAATAAAATCCTAAATTTTATGTAAATTTTCCATATTTTTAAGCAAACTTTTCGAATAATATAAGGTAGATAAATCAAAGGAGTATAATTAAAATAACCAAATTATTAAGGAGGTTATATGTCAGGTATTATTATTGCTGTGATTATAATTGTCGCAGTGCTTGCCGTAGTAATGCTTGTGATTACAAGTTGTCTTTCAGTGAGAATTGTTAGTGAAACTAACTTCTGTATTGTTGAAAGACTTGGTAAATACAAGAAAACAATGACTAAGGGTGTAAACTTTATGGTTCCTTACATTGATAAAGTCAGAGTTAAAAATAACTTTAAGGAAAAAGTTTTTGACTACCCTGCTCAACATGTTATTACAAAAGATAACGCTACTATTCAAGTAGACACAACAGTATATTTAAAAATCTTTGATCCAAAATTATTTGCTTATGGAGCTGAAGATCCATTTTTAGCTATTGAGTTTTTAACATCAACAACACTTAGAAACTTAATCGGTGAACTTGAACTTGATGAAGCATTAACATCCAAGAAATTATTAACGCTAAGTTAACTAAAATCTTAGATGAAGCTTCAGATGCTTGAGGAATTAAAGTAAAAAGAATTGAAATTCAAAACATTATTCCACCAAAAGAAGTTCAAGAAGCTATGACAAAACAAATGCAAGCTGAACGTATCAAGAGAGCTCAAATCCTTGAAGCTAGCGCTGAAAAAGAAAGTAAAATTCTTAGAGCTCAAGGGGAATATGAAAGTACAATCTTACGTGCAAAAGCAGAAAAAGAAAGTATGATTGAAAGAGCGACAGGTAAGAAACAAGCGATTGAACTTATTACAACTGCAAACATTTCAACTGAATACTTACAATTACAAAGTATTGAACAATTAGAAAAACTTGCAAATGGTCATGCTACAAAAATCATTATTCCACCTAACTTAGCAGATGTTGCTAAATCAATGTCAGTCGCAAAAGAAGTTTTAGATTTACCTTCTAGAGAAGAAGTTAAAGCAAACAAATAGAAATTAAAAATGAACAGTGTAATTATTAAAAACACTGTTCATTTTTTGATTTTAATTATCCAGCATAAGGAGCAAATAAGATAAGCGAAATTGCTATATTTATAAGAATAATTCAGAATAGAGAAATTCTTCTTTTAGCTAAGTAATATGAACCTAAAATACCTATTGGTACATAGATTTTTAACAGAATATTTTTGTATCCCACAAAATAATTATTGCTTGTCCATCCTGCATAACCTTTAGAAGATGAATTAAAGAAAATTTCAGGTACATAAATAGAGATGAATAATTGAATCGCAAGAGCAATAATTATTCCTGAAACAATTGGTTTCATAATGATCAACATATTAGCAATGAAAGTATTAGTTTTAAATTTTTTAATATACTTCATTGCAATTACCATAATGATAATAGCTGGTAAGCAAAAAATTACATAAGTTAAGAAAACTGCTATATAACCTCATCATTGACCAGATGCAACTAAGTAACCTGTGAAAAAAGCAAATTTAGTTGACACAACACCAGGTGTAGTGTTCGAAATTGCAAACACATTATTGATTGCATTTTCATCAATATTTGCTCCAAAAACTTGTGCTAAAAAGTTTCACAATCATTGGAATATCGGCATAAAAACTTGACCACCACCAAAGATTGAAAGCGAAATTAAAATTAAAAGAGGTAAGCAAACTAATAAAGCAGTAAGTAGCATTATTTACCTCCTTTTTTAATGAAGGTAATCCCATTTTCCTCAAGCGATTTATTTAATGATTGCTTATTGATAAAGTGCTTTTTATTTACTAAAAAAATTACAGCAAAGACAAATAAGATAATTACAATTGAGAAAATTGGTAAATTGTAAGGTGATGGAACAAACAAGGAAACACAAATTGAAAAGAGCATAATAATTAATCAAACTGGTAATTTGAGTGATTGTTTAGATTGCTTTATATATCTTTGTGCAAATGCAATCAGAAAAGCAATAATTGAAACAAGTACACCGACTGAAATTATTTTTAAGTACTCGCTAGGTATGTATCTAGTCAAGATAACTAAGAAAATAAATGCAAATATTACGTGAGGCAATATTCCAAATAAAGTAACTAAGGTTCCCTTAAATTTACCTAAAAGACTTATAGATATATATGAAAGTGTTTGGATAACCGAAGCACCTGGGAGCATATTTGTAACAATTACAATATCATCCATTTCTTCGTTAGTTATTCATTTTTTATTATCAACTGCTTCTTTTTTAATAACTGGTAAAAGGGCATTACCTCCACCGAATCCAATAAAAGTAACTTTGATAATAAATCAAAATAATTCTCAAGAACTAACTTTTTTCTTATTTTTATTCATTATGTCTCCTATTTATTTAGCAATATTTTATAGTTTTTTCAAAATAACTAAACAATAATAACAGTTTAATGATTTTTCACATTAATTCAGATGAATTTAAGAATTTTTAAGATTTTTTATGACTATAAAATAAATAAAATGCTATTATATATTTGCATCAGTCGACAGCTGCATTTTATGTAGAGGAAAGTCCGTGCTAACACCATCTGCGATGATGGTAGTGATCGTGCTAAGCCAAATAAGCTTAGGTTATGCATTATGTGTATAAACGACTAGTGCCACAGAGACGAGAAATATGAAACGGGTAAACTCCACGAGTTAGAAACTCAAATTTTGGTAGAGGAATCATTATTTTAGAACTGAATAAAATAATGGAGTGACATTAAGTCATTAGATAAATTGTCGACCTAGACAGAACACGGCTTATAGATGCAAGCATTCAGGCAACTGAATGTTTTTTTATTTAATATAAAAAATCCACCAAATGATGGATTAGTTAAATATTTGATTTACTTGTTCTTTGATGTGTTCATCAACGTGATTTGGTTCAGTTTGATTAATTGGAGAAACTTTTGTTCCAAAGTATTTAATTTCTTTCGAATCATTACCTGTTAAGAATTTAAATGTTCCTTTTAATCAATCAGAGTGATTGCCTCAAGTGTATCAACCTTGTGGTGCACCTTGAGTTGAAACTATAACTGTATTTAAGTTAGTTAATAAAGGAATTGCATCACCTTGCTTTGAGTATTTGTAACTAAATGTTTTATTAGCAACTGAAATAGCATCGATGAAATTTTTAACTATGACACTAGGTCCAAAGTTAATCATTGGGTTTGAAATGATTAATAAATCAGTTTCTTTAAGTTTTTGAATTCATCTATCTGACTCAACATCTGTGTAATAAGTTGTAAATGTTTGCTTAGTTAAAAAATGTTCATTTAGCTTTGTAGTTGATAAGTCCACTCTTTCGATTAATACATTTTCTTTTGATTTAAGTGCTTCTTCAATGTAATTTAAAATGTTAGTTGAGTATGATTTTTCATTTTGTAAAAGATTTCCATCTAAAATTAATACTTTTTTCATATTTTCCCCTTAAATTTTATAAAAAGTTAATATTTAGTTATTTTTTAGCTTAAAAAATAACTTTTTATATTAGTTATATTTTAACAAACTTTTAAAAATAGGTATGATAAAACGCAAAAATAATATAAAAAGTTGGCATTAATTAACAAATACCAACTGTAAAAATTATTTAGTAGAGTAACCAAATTTTTCAAGCGCATCTGCATCATCGATTCATTTTTTAGCTATCTTAACTTTTAAAGTTAATGAGGTAGGAATATCGAATTGATGTGCAATTTTCTTTCTAGCAACTGTACCTATTTTTTTGATTTTTTCACCGTTTTTACCTATAACCATACCTTTTTGAGAAGCTTTTTTAACATAGATAATTGCATCAATATCTAATCTATCTTCAGATTCTTCAAATTCTAGAACCTCAACAGCAATTGAGTGAGGTAGCTCTTCATAAAGTTCATTAATTGCAGATTCACGAATGATTTCTTTTGCTATAAAACGCATAGATTTGTCTGTGATGTATTCAGGATCATATTGAGCTTCACCATCATAAGCGTATTTTTCAATTTCACTAATTAAAGCGCTAATTGATTTAGGATCGTTTGCATCAGTAGACATAATTGTTTCAAAACCGTGTTCTTTAAGCTCTTTGATTTTATCAAGTAGCTTTTGAGGATCTTTTTTAATTTTGTCAATCTTAGAAATAACAGCAATCTTGTTTTTTACGTGCTTGATTTTTTCTAAAATCATTTCATCACCTTTACCAATTGCTTCATCAGCAGGAGATAAGAATAAAAGAACATCTATGTCTTTAGTTGCATCATAAGCATTTTTGTTTAAAGCTTCACCAAGTTTATTTTGTGGTTTATGGATACCAGGTGTATCAATGAAAATGATTTGTAAATCATCTTCTGTATAGATACCTGTAATTTGGTCTCTGGTTGTTTGAGCTACATTAGTAACAATTGCAACATTGTAGCCGATAATAGCATTAAGAAGACTACTTTTACCTACGTTTGGTCTTCCTAAAATACTTGCAAAACATATTTTCATAATTATTTAATTGTAATTTCTTCAGCTCTGATGCTGTATGGAACTAATTCTTCAACTGTGTTAACTCTTAATTGTTTTCCATCATTACTGTATTGGTAAACTTTTGCATCAAGAGGCATAAATTCAGTCATAACTTGTCTACATCCAGCACAAGGGCTAATGATTTCATTTTTTCCACTAATAATGTGAATTTCTTTAAATGTTCCAACTTTTCCACCGTATGCTACTGAACCAAACATAGCACTTCTTTCAGCACATAAACCTGATGGATAAGCAGCGTTTTCAACGTTAACTCCATAATATTCTTTCCCATCTTCTCCGATCAAAATTGCTGCTACTGGGAATTTTGAATATGGTGTATAAGTATATTTAAGTAAATCTTTTAATTTTTCAAATGTCATATTTGTACCTTCTTTCCTTGTTATTTTTAAAGGATTAAAAATATCATCAACCATTTTATTCATTTGAATTCTTTCTTCTTCAATTTCGTGGTCATATCCTGCTAAGTGGACTAATCCGTGAGTGAATAAGTAGCAGAATTCTCTTTTAATTGAGTGTCCAAAATATTTTGCTTGTCTTACAACTTTGTTTCAACAAATAACTAACTCTCCCAGATGAATAAATGGAAGTTCGTCATACATAGAACTATCATCAAATCCAAATGAAAGGATGTCAGTTACATAATCTTTGTTTCTGTATTCTTTGTTTAATCTCTTAATTTTTTGAGGAGAAACTAATGAAACATCAACAATGATTTGTTTTTTTATACCAAAGTATTCTGCAAAATTTTTGATAATTTGCTTCATTTCTTTTTCAAAAATAATTGCATCTTTAATTTTTGAATTAATAGTCAATGATATTTTTGTCTTTTTCATACTTTATAATTATACTTTAAATATGTAAACATATTTAGTTGAAGCAAATAAAAAAACTTGAAAATTAATCAAGTTTAGTAATTTAATTTAATACGTTTTTTAGTTTCGAATTGATAATCAACTGCTCATAGCTTTCCGTCAGTGAATTGAAGTGGTAATCCATTTGGAACTTTGTGTTTTGTAGCATAATAAATTTTGACTCTTTTGTTATCTAAAATAACATAAGCACCCGGGTTCGATGAGAATGCTCTGATTTTATTAAATGCTTGTTCAACTGATAAATCGCTTGTTATGAGTGCATCTTCTTTTAATAATTTTGGACTTAAAATGACTTTTTCTTCATCTTGAACAATTTCCTTAAAATCACCTTTAACATAGTCTACAAGTCATTTTGTGATATTTTCAGTAGCTAATTTTGATAATTTTACAAACAATGTATCAGATGTGTCTGTGTCTTCAATTGGAATTGAAACCATTTTAATAATGTTACCTGCGTCCATTTGTTTTGTCATATACATTAATGAAAGTCCGGTTTCTTTATCTCCATAAAGAAGTGAATATTGAATAGGTGCAGCACCTCTATATTTAGGTAATAGTGAACCGTGAATATTAATTGAAGCTAATTTCGGAAGAGCTAAAACTTTTTCAGGAACATATTGACCAAAAGCACAAGTTAGTAAGATATCAAAATCTAATTCTTTAAGTTCGTCATAAATTTGTCCGATTTTTTCAGGTTGAAAAAGTCTAATGTTATATTTTTGAGCTAATAATTTTGTAGGAGTAGGTAAAAGTGCATAACCTCTATTTGCTGGTTTATCAGGCTGCGAAACAATTCCTACAACGTCAAAGTTTTTGATAACTTCCTCAAAAATAGGAACCGAGAACTCCGGTGTTCCTGCTAATAAAATTTTCGTTTTATTCATTTTTCTCCTATCCGATTGAGATTTCCTTGTAAATTAGCTCTCTCATAACTTCAACGATTTTAGTAAGCATTTGTTCAGTTAATTTAGTTGTTGATTTACTATTTTCATTAATTTCTTTTAAGTGTGTAAACATTTTTTCAGATGTAAAGTATGTTCCAAAGAAAGTAATTTTATTATTGATTGATCTTTGTTCTAAAATTTCCATAATTACTGAATCTCAGAATCAAATACTTAAGTTTTTAAGTCCAATTTCATCTAAAACTAACAAATCAACTTCACTAAGCTGTTTTTTAATAAAATCAATGTCATTTGAGTTTTTCTTATCAAATGTTTTTTTGATCTCTTGGTCTAAATCATTTATATTGATGTAAGCAACAGTTTTGTTATCTAATGCAAAAGAATTTGCGATTCTTGAAAGTAAATTACTTCTTTGAGATTTTCTTACTCCAGAAATTAAAAGCCCCTTCATTGATAGTTCATTGTGTTCTTTTAATTTTACCTTTAACTCTTCTACATATTTGTGTAAGTCAATATAGTCTTCATCATTTATAACTACATTTTCAATAACTTCATCATTAATTGGTTCACTGATGTCTGTGAAAATTAAGTGATTTTCTAATCTTAATTTTCTACCTTCATCATTATTTGCTATTTTTCTGACTAACTGCAATTTACCATTTTCATCTCTTAAAAAATAATTTCTAATAGGTAGATTTTTATCGATAGTTCTTTGCTTATAGTAATCAATTAAATGAACAAAATAATCTCAAATTTCCTTATCTGAGATATTTAATTCATCTATTAGTTGTGCTAATATTTCTTTTTTCTTGATATCAGCAATAATCTGTGCAGGATCTATTTTCAAGTTTTTATCTAGAAAAATTCTTCAATCTAGATTTTGATTATTGTTTGTCATTAATTAAGTCTCCAATTAATGTTTAAGTGCATTCTTGAAAGCTTCTTTTTCATGGAAAATTTTTTGTTCTTTTTTATCTTTAAATTTTCCATCAAAATAAGCTTCGATTGTGTCGAATCTCATAAGACCTGCATTTTTAATTTCAACCATCATTGAGTTTGCATGTTTAAATCACTCGTTAGGAGTTGAAGATTTTTCTTTAGAAATATATAAAACATAGTTAATGATTTTTGAATCAGTAAATTTGCTAATTCATTCATCTAATTTGTTTTCAATTTTTTCATTTCTGAAACCATATGAAATTGATTTATAGAAATCTCTTGTGCTTAATTTAATTAAAGCTTCATATTTATTTGAATACTTATATTCGTTTAATAAACTAATAGGCTCTAACATAGAAAAATCAACTGGTGCAAAATCGGCATTTTGTTGTCTTAATTTACCTAAATTAATTAAATTGTCAACAAATTCATTCTTTGGATATTGAGCTTGCTCATTCTCATTATTAAATACATCAAAGAAACTTGCTGAAACATCTTGAATGTGTGGTGTTTCGATGATGTTTGATTTTTTCAATCTATTATTAACTTTAATTTTGAAGTATGTATCACCGATTTTAGATTTCAACATTTCTGAAATTAAATGGTTATTTTTAATACCAGCTGCATTAAGTGGTTTTTGAATACTAAAGATAGTGATTTTTTGTTCATCATCTCTTAAAGTATCAATTAAACCAACGGCTTCAAGTTGTAATCTAGCTTGATTTAATCTGTTTTCGTGCATATTTAAGAATGTAGTTAGAGTTAAAAAATCATAGCTACTTCTTTTGTATTTGCTATCTTTAACAATATCTAATAAATATTGGTAAAGAAAAACAGGGTCAGCACCTAAAAATGGACCGTAAAATTCACGTAAATTACTAAGGTCCTCCATTGTTATTTCGTTAACTTTTTCAACTGCGAAATATTGATAAATCATCGGTGCTTCCTCCTGTTTTTTCTTGTGTTTGAAATTTTTGGTACTCTAATTTTACTTACTTATTTTTTTAGCTCCAAAAATTCTTTTATTTTTTCTTTACTATCTCTAATATTAATAGGGATATGCACAACCTTTTTTGACCTAAAAAAATCTTTTGTGTCTCAATTGTAGTTGTTTTGGTTGTCTAAAATTTCTTTTGTAAAGTTATCCACACCCCTAATTTTTAAGAATTTTGTCCTATTTTCTTCATCTATTTGCATATGATAGACTGTAGAGAAAAAGATTGAAAAATCGACTATTTTTGTATATAAAATTGGTATTTCTACAAAATCGTACTGATTTGCTTTAAGGTGCTCAAAAATTACTTCAAAAACATACTTTTCAAGTATTTTTAAGTTATTTGGATTTAAACTTACCCATTGCTTAATAAACGGTTTTCAAACTTGATTATTTTTGATTAAAAAACTACCGATTTTATTGTTAATTTTGTTGATAAAATCAGTATTTTTTTCATATAAATCGTTTACAAATTCATCAAGATTTAATGTTTTGTAACCTAATTCTCTTGCAGTATTTAAAAAGTGTGTTTTACCAGAGCAAATTTTACCTACTATTGCTATCATAATTTAGCATACTTTCTTTTAATCTAACTAATTCAAGTTCATCAAGAATAGACATTGCATTTTGTAGATTAAGTTTTAATAAGTAGTTATCTTTTGACTCATTAAAATCTGGAACATTTGTATATAACTGAGCCATTTTATAACAGAATAGCCCTTGGTCATATCCGGATTCTAATTTTGTAATAATTGATTTTGTAAAATTATCAGCTCAAGTATCTTTTTGTTCATATAAATTAATGAAACTTTTGTATTTATCAAGAATACTGATAGCAGTTTTTTCTCCAATACCTTTAATACCTGGTAAGTTATCGCTGCTATCTCCTGCTAAACCTTTATAATCAGGAACTTGATTTGGATAAATTCCATATTCTTCAGGATAAATATCTAATGTTAATAAATCAAATTTATTTTTTTTAGGTCTCTTAATAATAACTGATGTGTGTTCATGAATTAATTGATGTAAGTCTCTGTCTTTTGAAAAGATAATTTTCTCTTCTCCTTGAGCGACATTTTTAACATAAGTTCCGATTAAATCGTCAGCTTCATAACCGGTTTGCTCTTTTCAAGGAATTTCTAAAAGAGTTAACATTTCTTTAATTTTGTCCATTTGGACAAATAATTCAGATGGAGCTGAAGCTCTACCACTTTTGTATTCATTAAAAGCTTCGTGTCTGAAAGTTTTTCCTTGACTATCAAAAGCTATAAAAATGTGTGTTGGATTAAATTGGTTGAATATTTTGAGAAGTTGATGGAAGAATAAGTTGATTGCATTAGTAGGGAAACCTGTTGAACTTCTTAAAATGTCATTAGGATTTCCATAATATGTTGCATAAAATGATTGAAAACTTAAGTAGTTTCCATCAACTAATAAATGTAAGCTTTTCTTATCCATTATCTACCTCTTTTCAATCACTAAAGTTATAAAATCCTTTACTAATTTTGATTAAAATCAATATTTTTCTAGGTCTTGTATCATTAAGAATTTCAATAGCTCTATTATTGAAACCAAAAACTGTTACAGATTTTGTTGAATCTGTTACTGATAATCTAGGTCTACCTTTAGCATCCTTAGTCACTTTAGTTAACATGACTTCAATTCACTCATATTGATCTGTAAGCTGATCTAATGTTAATGTATTGTGTTTGTTTGAAATATTTGAATTTAAGTTATAAATGCTTCCTAATAATTGAGATTCATATTGAATTTGTTCATTTAAATCACTTGGTATGAGTTCAAATTCAATTTGCTCAATATTTTGCATTTTTATAAACTCTTGGAGTTGTTGTTTTTTGTCGCCTTCAATTTTCTTATATGAAGCAACAAATAAATCATTAAGTTGCTTGCAAATGATTAGTCCATTTAATAAAGTTTGCATTCCATAAAATTCTCTAAATGCATTAGCTTTAATAAGTGTTTCAATATTTGACTCAGTTACGTTTCCTAAATTTCTTAATCTAAGATATGCAACTATAAAGTTTTCATATTGACCATTTTGATTTCTTTCTTCAAGTATTTTTTCAACAGCACTTTCGCCAATTCCTTTAATCATATTGAATGGTAAATAAAGTTCATTATCAACAATTTCAACCATATTTGATGAATTGTTAATTTCAGGTGATTGAACTTTTATGTCTTGATCACTAGCTTCAACAGTGTATTTTTTGATATTTTGCTGGTCTGATGATGAATTCGAAATTAACACTTTATAGAAAATAAGTGGGTAGTTCGCTTTATAGAAAGCTAACTTATATGAAATTAATGAGTAAGCAACAGCGTGTGATTTATTAAATCCATAAGCAGCGAATTTTTCAATATTTGAATAAATTTTTTCTAATAAGTCTATAGAAATATTGTTTTGTAATCCACCTTTGAAAAATTCAGCTTTATAGCTATGTAATAGCTTTTCATCTTTTTTAGAAATTGCTCTTCTAAGTAAATCAGCTTGAGCAAAAGACATATTTGCAACCTGCTGTGCAATTTGCATAATTTGCTCTTGGTAAACAATAATTCCAAATGTAGGTTTAACAATTTGATCATATAGTGGATGAATTGTTTCGATTCTGTTATGGTTTTGTTTATTTTTACCATATGTACCAATAAATTCCATTGGACCAGGTCTAAACAACGAAACAATTGCATAGATATCATCAAATGAATCAATTTTAACTTCCTTAATTGTTCTTTGCATTCCTATTGATTCAAGTTGAAAAATTCCATTTGTATGTGTGTTATTAAGTAATTTTTTAGTTTTATCTTCTAATTGAACTGAATAACTATCTCCTATGACTTTTTCAAAAGTCTGTTCAGGTTCTAATAAATCTTCAATTTCTTTAAGAATAGTTAAGTTCTTAAGAGCTAAAAAGTCAATTTTAATAAGACCATATTTTTCTAAATGGTTTAATGTAAATTGAACTTGTTGAATTAGCCCATTATTGTAAATTGTAGGAATAAGTTTATTAATTTGTTGGTCACAAACGATAATACCGGCAGGGTGTGTTCCGATTTGTCTTGGTAAGCCTTCAATTTTTGAAGCATACTCGTGTAAGTTAGGATATTTATCTACATATGATCTATATTTTGGATTAGTTTCATAAGCATCAACAAGACTTAAGTCAGTTGACTTAATTGCATTACAAATTTTTTCAACTTCTGAAAGTGGTACATCTAAGTATCTGGCAACATCTCTGATGCTGTTTTTTAGTGCTAAAGTTTGAAATGTTGTAATTAGAGCAACATTTTCTTCTCCATATTTATTTTTAATGTATTCTAAAACTTCATTTCTTCTGTTATCTTGAATGTCAATATCAATATCAGGAAGAGAAACTCTGTCAATATTTAAGAAACGTTCAAATAGCAATCCAAATTCGAGTGGATTAATATCCGTGATTCCTAATATATAAGAAATAATTGACCCAGAAGCACTACCTCTACCAGGTCCTACTTCAATTTTATTTTTCTTAGCTCAAGCAATTGCATCTTGAATAATCAAAAAGTAGTTAATAAAACCTAATTTAGCAATAACAGAAATCTCATAATTAACTCTATTTACAACAACATCTTCACCGAATTTGTAAATAAGTTCTTTAGTTCTATCATTAATTAATAATTTTTTAAATTCTGCTGCTGCATTGTCTGAAAATTTAGCTAATTTAATTGAATTATTAGGTTTAGAAACATTGCAATTTTGTGCAATGTATAACATATTTTTATATACATCTTCGTGAAGATCTTCTCAATCTTCTTCATCTAAATATTCATTATATGTTTGAGTTTCTTCGTTAATTGAACCAATTTTTTGAATAACTCTGAGGATTTCATTATCCTCAAAATTTAAAACTTTTTTAGCTGGTGCATAGACAGTTTGATATTCAAGTGGAGTTTTATTATTTAAATAAAAATTACTTAAATATTTATCAACTGCAATACCTTTAGCCCTATGTCCTAGGTATTGATGGTCAATAATGAAAATATCTGAATTATCAAGTTCATAGTATGAAACTTCTTTACCTTCAGATTTAGCATAAATAAGTTGATTAATAAAAGTGTATCCATTATTGTTTTTAGCTAATGCAATAACAGTAAATCCTTGTGATAAATCAAGTTCAATACCAATAAGCGGTTTGATATTAAACTTATCTTGCATATCTCAATAATATTGCAATGCATATAAGTTTTCTTTATCTGTTAAAGGTAAGAATTCTAAATTATTTTCAACTGCTAATTTAATGAGTTTTTCAACTCTAATAGCAGAGTTTAAAAATGAATATTCAGTGTTTGTGTGAAGATATATTTTTTTCATATTTAAATTATATTTTTCTTTTATTAAACTAACAGAAAATACCTGATTTTTTTAATTGAATATATCTACTAAATTCATAAAAATTTCATTAATCACTTATTTTTTTGAGTTCATAAAATCAATTTTTTGAATTTTAAAAGCAAAATGTGTAAAAAAATATGAAAAATAAAGTTTTTTATAAAAAATTACATAAAAATAAGATATTAAGATTAATAAGGAGTACAATCAAGATATATAGACATTTTAAAAATTAAAAATGTCAGTCAGGGGTGACTATGTTTAAATTTAGCAAAATTAAAAATAAGTTTAAGAAATTATTTCTAGGGTTATCACTTACATCAATTGGAATTGGTGGTGCGTTTTCTATAAGTGCAAATACAAGTGATATTGCAGAAATTAGAGAAGAACAAAAAGAATTGGAATTAAAAAAATACTTAAAATGTTTGGAAGTATTTAATGATCAATTAAGACCCTTTAGCAAGACATTATTTTCAGATATTCATAAAAAAATGGGAATAGATAATTATATTAACAATCCAGAAGTGGTAAAGAATACAGAAAAAATCAAGATTGGTATTATTGATCTAGGTTTTGTTAATCCCTACCTATTTTTGGGTCGACCTGAAAAAGTGAAGTTATATTTACCAACTTATAGAGGAAACCATAACGAAGAAAGGTTAGCAGTTGATGTTGTAACTGGTAATAATATAATTGATGGTAATTATGACTCCCTAAAAAAAGCATTATCTAAAAATATAAGTGATAATGTTTCTAGAAATTCTGATTCGACTAACAATATGAAGTTCTCTGAAAGAATACTATATGAATTTTTCAATTCACATTCTACACAAATTTCTAATTTAATAGCTGGTGATTCTGGTATTTTAAAAAATGCAGAAATTCACAGTGCTAGTTTAAATAGTTTCACTTATTATAATGATTCTAGAAATGTTGCATTTTATGATTATAAGAAAAATGAAGTTGTTAGAATAGCGAACCCTGATTTAAGAACGAATGAATGAAAAAAATATTCAGACGATCATTTTTATTCTGATTTAAAATCACTTGATTTAATTATAAAGAAGATGCTTGCATCTAAAGTTAACATTATTAATATTAGTGTTGGTTTACAAAGCTTAATGTATAACAGTACAGCTTATAAAGAGTTTTTGAAAAATCTAACAAAACCAGATGAAAATGATACTGCTAAAAAACCTAAATATAAAAATCTGGATGAATTTTGAAAAATTTGTACTGAATTTAAGTGACATTCAAATACTTTTCAAAAGGAACGTCCTGAAGAATTTGAAAAGTTTAAAAAGACATTAATGAACTTGAAACATGAATTTCTATTTGAAATATACCAAAATAATAAACACAAATTTAATCCATTTAAACTTGCTCTTATGTATCCAGGACATCCATTATTCACTTATTTTGATAACAAGAATGATTTTAATAACTGAGGATATAGAAATAACTACATAGAAAAAGTACTTTCATTAGATAGAAATAGATGACATTACTCTAAGTTAAGTGGAATGATAGATGAATATGCAAATAAATATAATGTGAAGTTTTTCATTTCAGCAGGAAATTATGAAAGAGCAAATCTTTTATTAAGATATATAAATACATATACAAATGAGTGAGAAAATAATTGAAAATTACGTTGAAAAATGAATTTCAATCTTAAGGATCAACAAAGTTTTGGATTTATTAAAACTGCACATAATGCAATATATGTTGGTGCGATAGATAGAAAAGGAGAGTTTATGAATTTCTCTGACCAAGGAGCTTTTGATATTAGTGATTTTCCACTCATTGTTAATTATGGCTCTGAAATAGGTAATAAAAATATCTACTATTTTGACTCACCTTATTCAAAATATTTGATTCATATTTATAAGAAGAATTTCATTGGTTTAAGAGGAACGAGTTTCGCAACTCCGTTAGCTGCCAGTTTGGTAGGGTTATATTGCGCTTCAGAGAATAAAAAACCAGGTAAAATAAAGATAAGAGAATTGAGAGCAGCCCTGGCTTCATCATCATTCTATACTGATAACTACCCAACTTATGGATATACACCAAATTTTATGAAAGACATTGATTTAATATATTCAATGAATGATGAACCGATACAAAGTTTACATGATAACAATGCTAGATCTGTGACAGGATTTGGATCTGTTAATTTTGATGTATTGAGAGACACACTAAATAACAAGATATATCTTAATTTACCAAGCAAAAATGACGAAAAAGTACCTCTTATAAAATTAAAGGAAAATAAAAAAGGTTTAACAATTAACTTTAATAAAAATAAGAAAAATAAAAATATTTATGAAGATTTATTAATAAAAAATAAAGATACCATTAAAAAGATTTTAGAGATTGACATTAGTGAAAAAATAATTAAAAAGAATATGAGATTAATATTATCTTGAGATATGCTTGATTTTAATATCAATACTCGCGATTATCGTGAAAATGGTGTTAATATATCTGATGATTTCTATTTAAAAGAAGCAAAAAAAGAATTGACTAATTTATTTGATTTTGAGCTTGAAATTGATTCATTAGTTGGAACTTGATCAAATATTGATGTCAAAGAAAAAACACCATTTACTTGATTAAAAAGCGAAGGTACAGATTCAACGATAGAATTTATAAGAATAAAAGAAGCTGATTTGAAATACGCTCAAAAAATAAAGGTTTATTTGAAACCGAAATCACATGCAAAATACAATGAATTAGTTGACTATAAATATAAATTAATAAACAAAATTTTAAATGATGGATTACTTACTATAACTATATCAGGTGAAACTGATGCGTAAAGCTTTTTTATTATTAACAGTAGGTTCTAGTTTATTTATACCCTTAATTTCTTCAGTCAGCTGTTCAGAAGAAGATGAAAGTAAGTTTTTCACAAAAGAAGAAAAAAAGATAATATGAGGGGGTCAATATAAACCTGAAGAATTTTTTAATGAGTCTTATTCGCTGATAAGTGAAATTAATCAAACAAATGAACTTCAAACAGAAATTAAAAAGATTATTGAAAATATATCTATATATTTAAAGAATTTGTTGTTCTCAAATTCCAATGATAATAAAAATGAATCGTTGATCAATTTTGTCAATGAAAGAAATAAAATTCAATTTTTGATTTCATCAACATTAAATTCAATTGAAGAAAAATATGCGTTATTGAAACAATTAATAGATCCAAATACAGAAAAAGAGCAACCAAAATCTGAATACGAATCATTTAAAATTGAAAAGTTAAATGAACTAAAATCTAAATTATCTCAGTATATGGCTGAAACTAATTTTAATGAAACAATTTTAAACAATGGGTTGGATATAATTAAAAAAATAAGCAATGAAAAAACTCAAAAATATAACTTGAGCAGAAAATTTAAAATTAACTTAAAGTCTTTTAAGAATTTTTATAAAAATTTTGAATGAACATTCGGCAACTCTATATCTAAGTTTGAAAAAGATATTTTCCAAAACAGAAGTGATCAATTTTGATTTTCTGATATCTTATTAACAACATTAAACCATAAAGTTGTGAATAGAATATTTTCAGAAACCACAAATAGTAAAACAAAAGAAGAATTTGTTAAATTAGCAGGTAAATTTATAGATTTCTGAAAATTTAACTATGAAGAAGATAAATTTATTAGTGATCCTAATTTATTAAGATTAATTAAAAATGCAAATATTTGATCAATTAATTATTGAGACTCACTAAGCATAAGCAATGAATCAAGCAATAAGGTTGAAGTAGATTTAATAAACAATAAAAAATACTTTTTCGATCAATTGATTTTTAACAACTACAAATTCAATAAAAATGAAGCTATTCAAATAATTAAAAAAGTATTGGAACTTATGCCGTCTGAGAAAGAATTTGAAGTAGATTCTTCAGAAAAAGATGATCGAAATATATTCCCTGATTGGATAGTAGATAGAAGTGATATTTGAGTCAAAGAGTGAGCTACTACTAAATTTTGAAATTATTACAATAACATATATTTAAATGATATCTCTAGAAAATGAGAAGAATCAAATTTTTGATCTTTAAATACACTAAATACAAATGGTTTCAAAAATCCACAAAATAGAAAATCACAATTCTATAATAATGTAATGAACAAGCGTTTAGAAGATCTTAACCAAAATATCACAACCTTATCAATTGCGCTTGATTGATTTAATCCTGATGAAGATATTTTAATTTGGTATGACCCAGAGGATGGTATTGATAATTGGGTTGCTAATTCTAATATAAATCCATTTAATAATTTATATGTAAAAAATAATAAAGGTAATAAGGTTTTTATTAAAACTCCTAAAAATATTTATTCAACTTTTATGAATAAATTTTTGAGAATATGTCAGTTTAT
The DNA here is from genome assembly GCF_034863245.1 of Mycoplasma sp. 2248. NCBI lineage: Bacteria > Bacillati > Mycoplasmatota > Mollicutes > Mycoplasmatales > Mycoplasmataceae > Mycoplasma > Mycoplasma sp. 2248. Next base: position 708 of record NZ_JAYFFC010000011.1, on the reverse strand, counting down.
ATTGAGGTTTTACTGAATGCTTCCTTCATCTATTTTGGATCTTGAAGGTTTAAGTCATTATGAAGAATTAATTGATTTAGCTAAAATACCAAAAGAATTACTTGAAAAGTCATCTGAAGATATGAAAGAAATATGAGCTGAAATACAGAGCAAACCAGACTTTACTAAGGAAGATATGGAATGATTTAAAATATCTTATTACTTATCTACTTATGGAGAAAATGTTGAATATTTAAAAGAACCAGGGTTGGAAGGTTTCAAAAGAAAAATAAGACAAGGCGACTATTCGCATTTGGGTAATTTATATAATATTTCATATTCATTTACAGAAGATGAAATAAATAATATTAAGCAAAGATATTTCTCGGCTGACGAAATGATGAATTCAAACAATAATAACAACGAATTCTATGAATTAATTGAGCAATTGCAACATATTAAAAATGTAATCGAGACAAGTAGGAACAACAAAAGTTCAAATCATAAGTTTTTCAAACATTTGAAAAATTATGCTGCTAAAAATATTAATTTTAATGAATGATTAAAATTAACAGAAAATCAAAACAATTATTTTAGTGATGATGTTAAATCTAAAACTAATTACCAAATCGATAGAACAATTGAATTTCTCAATGAATTAATCGGCATTCTTAAATATAATTAAAAAAATACAAGCAAATAATTACAGTTTCAGTTGTAATAATTGCT
>NZ_JAYFFC010000010.1:0-24031 GCF_034863245.1 Mycoplasma sp. 2248 | reverse complement strand
AATAAGCAAAATAACGAAATTTTGCACTTTTATGAGCCTATTTTTTTTTTTTTTTTTGCTTTTAAGACTTGCTGACTATGGTTTCGGTGAAAAGTGAAACTTGACATATTGCTTTAAAAGTTGTATTATTTAATTATGAAACAAAAAAGATTATTAAAAAATTTATTTATATTATCAAGTGCACCTTTAACTGCTCTTGTTGCAACCAGCGCAGGTTGCGCAGCAGCACCAAGTAATACAAAGAATCCATTAGCAAAGACTAATGTTACATATAATGTTGTTAATAGTTATGTAAAACCATCTGTTATAAACACAGAAAATCTTAGTCAATATGTAACTATTAATCCATCAACAGATGAGCTTGTAATTTACAAAACTATTTCAGTTTCAGAAACTGATGATGATAAAGGAACATTAAAAATCACTGTTTTACTTGAATCAAAAGAAGATAGTAAAGTTACATATTCAAAAGAAATTTTAATTAAGGGCTTTCTTAAAAATATTAAATCTCAGCCACTTAATCCAAGATATCAACAATTCTTCAACGAGATTGTTGATTCAGCTGAAAACTCAGTTCCAACTGTGTTTATGTCTAGAAATGCAGCTCAATATTTCAACTCTGCATTTATGTTAATGTTAGGTGAATTAAACTACAAAAATAGAAATCAAGATTCACTTAATGATGTACTATTTTTAATAGACAATTCAGTTTATGATAAGTCAAACACAGGAACCCAAAGATTTAATTTTGACTATTTATTGCAAAAATATGGAGACGTTTTACAAACACCAGGTCAATACAACATTGGTAATGGTAAATTAATGGTTGCATCACAATTAAAAGATATGAATCCATCATTAAACGATAATGCTAACAAAAAATACGACGTATTTCCGAGAACATTAAAAGAATTATTAACTTACCTAAAACCATATAAAGATGCAGGTGTAAATAAATTCGACTTCTACATTCCGGACATTTCATTCCCATCATTACCAGCAGAAGTTAGAAATTACGTTCTAGAACACGCTAATAAAATAGTACTTTTATCAGATGGAAATGCACAACCTTATAAATTTGTTGAGGCTTCATATCAAAGTTGAGCTAACAGAACTTCAAACAATCTTTCAAAAGATGAAATCGCAGCTTCATTTGAAGAAATGCAAAGAACTCAAAAACAAACAATTGACTATAGATACTACTTCCAATTAACTGACAAAGTTAAACTTTACAACTTTGATGGTTCATACATTGAATATTTCAACAAGCAACTTAGAGCTTTAGACAAGGCTAATTTATCATTATCAATTAAAGATTACCCAACTGATTATTCACAAATTTTCAAAAATGATAAATTAGAAATGGAAAAAGCAATTACTGAATATGAAAAACTAAATAGATTAGAGGTTCGTAATGCTCTTGACTTTGTAATTCACGGAAAAGAACATTATGATTCATCTAAGAAGAACTTAGTATTTATGGGTTCATCATTATTTAGAAAATACGAAACAAAAGTTGAAACTGATCCATTATATGGAAAATGAAGAATTAAAGAACTTACTGAAAATAGAGAAGAAATTATAAGTTTCATCAATGCTATAAAAATTAAATATCCTGAATCTGAATACAATTATATGTATAAAATGCACCCAGTTTATTCAAAAGATGAATCAATCGAGTACATTAGAACATTATTTGGAGATAACAATAAAGCAATTATTCTTGACTCTTCAGTTTCTTGAGAAAACATTATCGCAGTTGATCACTCTAAAGCTGATTATGGTAAGTCAGTATTCTTCAACGAGACATTTAACAACGATTCTAAAACACATATCTTTGGAATTCAAGCTTCATCAACTGTTCTATTATCAACACTTGCATTTGTTAGATCAGCTTACAACTTATCATTAGAGCAAGCTAAAGCATTTGTTGATCCTGAAGATTTTGCAATCCCTACTACATTCCACATTATTAAAAGAGATCAAGTTAAACCGAAAAATGGTTTCTATGATACAAACATTAAAGAACTTGATCAAGTTTACAAATACTTCATTCCATCTAAAACATTCTTTGAATTATCAGAATTCAAATCAATACCTGATTTTGTAGCTAAATGAACTAAAACCAAAGAAGGTAAATAATACTTATTTCACTTGCACATAGACACTTTAGTAATTACTAGAGTGTTTTTTTATATAAAAAAAGAATAGCTATTTAAGCTATTCTGATTTATGTTAATCAAGTTCAATTTTACCTGTGTAAAGTTGGTGATAGACACCGTGTAATTTGATAAGCTCATCGTGAGAACCAACTTCTTTAATTTGTCCTTGATCCATAACAACGATTTTATCTACATCTCTAATTGTACTTAAACGGTGTGCTATAACAAATGAAGTTTTATTTTTCATAAGTTCATACATACCCTCTTGGATTTCTCTTTCAGTTTCTGTATCAATTGTTGAAGTAGCTTCATCAAGCACTAATATCATTGGATCTAACATACTTGTTCTAGCAATTGACAGAAGTTGTTTTTGGCCTTGTGAAAGTGATTCTCCTGCATTTTCTAAGATAGTATTAAGCCCATCTTCAGTTTGTTTAATGAATCTAGTTGCATTAGCAATTTTTGCAGCTTCTTTAATATCTTTAAGTGCTGCATCAGGAACACCATAAGCAATGTTGTCAGCTATTGATTTAGTAAATAATGAAGTTTCTTGAAGAACATATCCAAGTGATTTACGTAATGAAGATTTTTTAATTAATCTAATATCAATTCCATCAAGTTTAATTGAACCTTCAAACACATCATAAAATCTATTAATTAAGTTTGTAATTGTAGTTTTTCCAGCACCAGTCGCACCCACAAATGCAACTCTTTCACCTGGTTTAATATGTAAATCAAAATCTTTGATAATAGGTTTTCCTTCAACGTAACCTGCATAAACGTGGTTGAAATCAAACTTACCTTCAATTCTTTTAATTAAGCATCCCATTGAACCCATTGGTATTTTGAAGTAGTATCTTGATGGTTCGCTTAAGAATTTTTCTTTATCATAAGAATTAAATCAAATAATGTTCGATTTAGATAAATCTGAATGATTGATAATTTCTATTGAACCTTTATCAACTTCTGATAAATTATCCATTGCATCAAATACACGTCTTGCACCAGCTGCAGCCATTGCAAGTGTATTGAACTCTTGAACAATCTGAGAAATTGGTAGCGAGAAGTTTCGTGCATATTGTAAGAATGCAACAATAACTCCTGCACTGATTGTGACATCTAATGAACCAATTTTACCACCGTTAAGGTAAATAAGTCCAGAAATAATAGCAATAATTGCATAGTTGATATTTCCTATATTCATAAATACAGGGAATAAAACAGTTACATAAGCTTTTGATTTGTAGTCAGCTTCATAGAACTCTTTATTTCTCTTTTGCATATCTTCAAATGAAGCTTCTTGATGATTAAAGACTTTAATAACCTTAACACCATTAATCATCTCATTTATAAATCCGTTAATAATACCTAGACGTTTTTGTCTTAATGTAAAGAATTTACTTGATTTGCTTGCATAAACAGATGATAATAACATAGTTGTTCCTACAAGTGCGAACACTATTAATGATAAAAATCAGTTGTAGTAAAGCATAAACACTGTTGTCACAATAAGTGTTGCTAAGCTTGAAAATATTGTTGGTACAGTTTGCATTATGAATTGCTTAAGAACATCAACATCATTAACAAACAATGACATTAAGTCACCTTTAAGTTTCTTGTCAAAGTAGCTTATTGGTAATGTTTGCATTTTTGCATATAAGCTATCACGTAAGTTTTTAATAGTTGTATGTGTTAAGAATACTGCTAATCTGGTTGCTATAAATTCAAAAAGCACACCTGATAAAAATAAACTAACTAAGATAATGATTGAAAGATTGAATCCATTTCAATCAAATTCAGTGAAACCTGATTGAAAAAATGGAACTAAGAATTTGTTGAATAGCACTAACCCCAAATAAGATTGCCCCAAAACATTTACTACTGATGAAATAACGAAACCGAAAATAATAAGCATAAAATATCATTTATTTGTAGCTCAGATAAGTGCAATGACTCTTTTAAGAGCACCTTTAGCTTCTGAGCTTTTTATAGTTTTTCTTTTATTCATCACTACCTCTATTTTGTGTTTCATATAAATGTCTGTAGTATTCGTTTGATTTTAAAAGTTCTTCATGCTTACCAATTCCTGAAATTTCACCATCATTAATAATTACAATCTTATTTGCGTGCTGAATTGACGAAATTCTTTGCGCAATAATGATTTTAGTTACATCTCCTAAATCATATTTAAGTGAGTGTTGGATTTTCTTATCAGTATTATTATCAACTGCACTAGTTGAGTCATCTAAGATAAGAATTTTTGATTTTTTAAGTATAGATCTTGCTATTGAAAGACGTTGTTTTTGACCACCTGAAAAGTTATTTCCTGATTCTTCTACTCAAGTGCTCAAGCCATCTTTAGCAAAAACAAAGTCATAAGCCGATGCTTTTTTAAGTGCTTCAATTATTTCTTCATCAGTTGCTTGTTCATTTCCTCAACGCATATTTTCGGCAACTGTTCCTGTGAATAAAATATTCTTTTGAAGCACTATAGAAACTTGATTTCTAAGTGCTTCAAGATTGTAATCTTTAACATTAACTCCACCAACTAAGACTTCTCCATTAGTTACATCATATAACCTTGGTATAAGTGAAATAAGTGAAGATTTACCGGCTCCTGTTTTTCCTAAAATACCAACAGTTTCACCTGGTTCAATTGTTAAATTAATATTATTTAAGTTATTTAATTCAGCGTGTTCTTTATATTTTAAAGACACATTTCTAAATTCAATTTTTCCACTAGCAACTTCTGTGAACCCATCTTCTTTTTGAACTAAAATTGGTTTTTCTTCAATAAGTTCTCTAATTCTTTTAGCAGATGCCTTAGCAGAAGTTACATTAATAACACCTACAGAGAATAAAATGAAGTTCACTAGAACTTGGAACATATAACCAATGAAAGAAGTTAATGTACCAAAATCCATTGTTGCATTTTGCTTATTCACAACAATATCTTTTGTAGCAACTGCAATAAATGAAACTAAACAAACATAAATAAGTAACCCAAATAAAGCTCTGTTTGAGTTAATTCATTTTTCAGTCATTATAGAAATTTTTCTAACTAATGCTGATGAGTTCTTAATATCAAGCAATTCATCTTGTTCTTTAACGAATGATTTAATTGTTCTAATTGCATTTAAGTTTTCACCAATTTTTGTGTTTAAGCCATCATAAGCTTTAAGCATTAAATGATATCTTCTATAAACCATAAACATTACAAAACCAATAAATATAGCTAACACAACCATGATAGCAAGCAAAATTGATGCTAATATAGGTGCTATTGTAAATGCAATAGAAATAGCAACCAAAATCATAATTGGTGCCCTAAGCATCATTCTAATGATGTTTAAATAAGCATTTTGAATAGAAACAATATCAGTTGTTAGTCTTGTTATAAGTGTACCATTTGAGTAGTTATCTAAGTTCTTAAATGATAATCTCATTAAATTTTTATAAGCATATGCTCTAGCATTATAACCTAGTCCTGCAGCCGCTTTGGATGCGAAAATTCCACTAAGTGCACCAAAAGCAAGTGATGCTAAAGCGAGCGCAATAATAACAAGCGAATATTTTAAAATACCATTTCACGCTTCGTTTTGTAATGCTGCAAATGCTAACTTTTGAATTCCATTATCCATTAATTTCTTAACAGCTAACGGAATAAGTACTTGTGCTACAACTTCTAAAATAGCAAATAATATAGAAAGCAATGAAGCAGTTCTATAATTTTTCGTTAATTCAAAGAAACTAAAATGTGTTGGAACATAATTTTTAGTTTGTGCCCTCTGCATTATCACTCCTTTCTTTTAAATCGCAAATTAACTTAAATAATCAATTATGCTTCTAGCAGCTACTGCGCCATCTGATGCTGCTGTAACTATTTGACGAACTTTTGTTTGTCTAATATCACCTGCTGCATAAATTCCTGGAACATTTGTTTCCATTTTATCGTTAGTAACAATAAAACCTTTTTCATCTAGTATTCCTAAATCCTGAGCAAATCACGCAGATGATTCAAATCCTATGTAAGGGAAAAATGATGAAACTTTAAGTTCTGTTCGCTCACCATTTTTATTTTCAATAACAACTCCTTCAAGTTGTCTAACACCCAACAACTGAACTATTTGTGAATTTTTAAACACTTTAATATTTGGTTGCTTCAATAATTCTTCAACTAAAACTTTATCAGCTTTAAAAGTTTCATCTCTGATAACTAAATTAACTTCACTAGCAATTCTAGATAAGTAAATTGATTCTTCAACGGCTGAATTCCCATCACCTAAGACTACCGATGGATTTTTACCAAATAATGGTGCATCACAAACAACACAGTAACTAATTCCAAAGTGTTCAAATCTATCATATTCAGGTATGAAAGTTGGTCTTCTATTTATCATTCCAGTTGCAATTAAAACTGATTTAGCTTTTACAACTGAACCATCTGATAAAACAATTTCTTTATCATATTTACCTAAGTTATTAATTTTTGTAACTGTACCATAAAGATATTTAGCTCCGTATTCTTTAGCATGGTCAAAGAATTCTTGAGCTAATTTTCAACCTTCAATTTCAGATGTACCTAATCAGTTTTCAACTTTTGCAGTTGATGATAATTTACCACCAGGAGCACCTTTTTCAATAAATGCAACATTCAAGTTTGCTCTTGATGCATATAAAGCTGCATTTAATCCAGCAGGTCCTCCACCAATAATCACAAGATCATAAATTTCGTTCATATCTTCTCTCCTTAAAAACTAATTATTTAGTTTTAAATTTTATAACTTTTTAAATCATTGTTAAATGTGAGTAGATTTTATCAAAAAATACAAATTTGCTAGTTATATAGGTTAAAAAGTAAGTTTTTGCTAATTGAGCTAAATAAATTTTAGTTTGATTAAGCATCAAAATTAGCAAAATAAAAATATATCCAATTGCTTGGATATATCTAAATTAAGCTACGGGTCTTTTGGCTCATAATTTACTAAATAAGTAGCTAAAACTTGTGATATTTACGTGATTTAAGTAAGATTCTTTATTTTTGTGTTCAAATACAAATTTGTATTTTTGTAATTTTCTGACATATAAATTTCCTCTTAAGAATTCAAAGTAGATAAGTGCTAATCCACCACCGATGATGAATAAGATAGCAACCACTGAATAAAGGTTATATGATTCTTCACGTAAAGGCTCCATTGCAGCACGAGTTATACCATATCAAATTAAGTATAAAGCTCCACCTGACCCTGGTCTTAATAATCCAAAGTAGTTAACAACTCAACAAATTAAAATGTAACCAATTAAGTTTGCTAATCCTTCGTATAAGAATAATGGATATCTGTAAGCACCTTCAAGACCCATACTTGCAGTTAATGAGTCAGAAATGTACATATTTGAAGCAAATGATTTTCCGAATACTAATACTGATGCACCAGTTCAGTCTATTTTTCCATAAACCTCGTGGTTAGCATAGTTTCCGAAACGTCCAACAAATTGACCTACTAAAACCGCTGGAAGAATGTATCCAAATGCTTTTTTCAAATCAACATCTTTTCTCTTTGTGTATAAGTAAACTATATCAAGGAAAGCGGCTAAAACAACTCCCCCTTGAATACTTAATCCCCCTTGTCAAATTGCATATCAATGCGAGTTAGGGAATGGATTATCAGGTTCATAAATAAGTCTTTCAATAATGAACCCTAAACGAGCTCCAATGATACCAGCAGGAACTGTGATTAAAATTATCACAAATAAAATATCTATATTTCAGCCTTCTTTAAATCAGAAGAATAAAACAGTAAGAATTGATAGGATAAAACCTAACATAATCATAAATGAGTAAAGGTGCATTTGAAAGGAACCAATACTAAATAAGATTGTTGAAGTACCCTCTGCTATTGGAGAATCAGGTACTCAAGCAGGATATGCTGAATTATTCATTTTCTAATAGTGTCCTTTCATAAATTTCATCTAATACATTCATACCATCATTTCTAGCTAAGTAAGTATTAACAGCAGCTCTAATTAATGAAGCAGCTGAACCTCCTTCTTTGATTGGTATTTGCATTTTCTTAATTGAACGCCCAAAAATTGGATATTCTAAATAATCAACACCTAATCTATCGAATTCACTGTTACCATCTTGTTTAACAAGTTCGATAACAAGATCGATGATTGATGATTTGGCTACAGTTGATACTCCATAAAGTTTTTTAATATCAACTAAACCAATACCTCTGATTTCAAGAAAATTACGTGTAATTTCTGGTGATGATCCGATAAAAATGTTTCCGTTATCTTTAATCAACACAGCATCATCGCTAATTAAAACTGCACCTTGCTGAATTAATTGTAAAGCAGCTTCAGATTTACCAACTCCACTAGCTCCAGTAATAAGCACACCTGTTCCTCCAATAAGAACTAATGTTCCGTGAACTTGTGTAACTTCCCCAAAGTAGTTATTTAAATATGAACCGATGTTTGTTGATATGTAAGATGTACTCATATTAACAAGTGCAACTGGAACTTTATATTTGTTCGCTATATCTACAACTCAGTTAATCGCAGGTTTATTAAACCCTTTAGACAAAATAACAAGTGGAGGTTGCTGTGAAATAACACACTCTATAGCTTGGTAAGCTTTAGTTTTACCTATTTCAAAAAATCAAGACGATTCAGCAGTTCCCCAAGCAATAACGTTTTTGTTAATTCTATCATTTAAATAATTAGCTGCTAATTCTAGTCCTACACGTTTGATTGCAGGTTGATAAATGTCGTTATAAACCAATTCTTGATTTTCACCATTTATGATTTTTAAATCATAGAAATCAATGATTTTCTTGACATTAATTTTTTTACGTTCTTTATTCATTGAGTATTTTCCTTGAAATTTAAATTTTGTAATTTAATTTTATTAAATTAATTAAGTTTTTGATTACAAAATTTTCTTAAGAAATTGACCTGTGTAACTTCTTGGATTTACAGCAACTTGTTCAGGCGTCCCTTGAGCAACGATTTGTCCTCCGTGAACTCCTCCATCAGGCCCTAAATCGATAATGTGATCGCAAGATTTGATTACGTCTAAGTTGTGTTCGATGACAATAACTGAATCACCGTTTTCAACAATACTATTAAGAATATGAATTAATTTCTTAACATCGTGAGTATGTAATCCTGTTGTTGGTTCATCAAGGACATAAACTGTTTTACCTGTCGGTTTCTTTTGCAAGTAAGTTGCTAACTTAACACGTTGTGCTTCTCCACCACTTAAGGTTGTTGACATTTGTCCAAGCTTAATGTAACCTAAACCGACGTCCTGTAGGATTTGAAGTTTGTCAATAATCTTATTTCTGTGCTCAAAAAATACAATCGCTTCATCAACACTCATATCTAAAACTTGAGAAATATTTTTGTTGTGGTACTTTATTTCAAGTGTTTCTTTATTGTATCTTTGACCATCACATTGATCACAAGGCACATAAACATCAGGTAAAAAGTGCATTTCAATTTTTATGAAACCATCTCCTGAACATTTTTCACATCTACCACCAGGCACATTGAAACTGAATCTACTTTTTGTATATCCTCTAATTCTTGATTCTTCAATGTTTTCGTAAATTTCTCTAATATCATCAAACACACCTGTGTAAGTAGCAGGGTTTGATCTTGGAGTTTTTCCGATTGGTGACTGAGAAACTGCGATAACTTTATCAATGTTGTTTAAGCCTGAAATAGTTTTAAATTTAGCTTTCTTGTGATTTAAACCTTCACTAAGTCCAAGTGAATGTTGAATTCCTCTAACTAAAATTTCATTAACTAATGTACTTTTTCCTGATCCTGAAACTCCAGTCACTGCAACTAATTTACCTAGAGGAATAGTTACATGAATATTTTTAAGGTTATTTTCTCTAACTCCATAAATAGTAACTTGTTTACCATTGCCACCTCTACGTGTTGCTGGAACTTCAATTTTTCATTCACCAGATAAATATTTAGCTGTAATTGAATTTTTTGATTTTACTATTTCATCTAAAGTCCCTTGAGCAACTACTGTTCCACCATTTAAACCAGCTTCTGGTCCTATATCAACGATATAGTCAGATGCAAACATTGTGTCTTCATCATGTTCAACAACAATTAATGTGTTTCCAATATCAACCATTTTTCTAAGTGCATCAATAAGTTTTAAGTTATCCTTTTGATGCAATCCAATTGATGGTTCATCTAAAACATATAAAACACCTGTTAAATTTGAACCAATTTGAGTAGCTAATCTAATACGTTGAGCTTCTCCACCACTTAAACTTTCAGCACTACGGTTAAGGGTTAAATAGTCCAGACCTACATTTTTAAGGAAGCTTAATCTGTCGATTAATTCCTTTGTAATTAATGATGAAATTTGCTTGTCATTATCATTAAATGTATCAATTAATTTATTAACCGCTACAAGTGAATCTTCGATTGATAAAGCAATAAAATCATAAATATTTTTATTATCTAATTTAACTGCTAATGCATATTCATTTAATCTTGAACCCTTACATACTGAACAAGTGAATGAACCCATATATTTTTTAAGGTAATCTCTTCTTCTATCTGAAGTAGTTTCATAATACATTTTTTCAATCTTAGTTAAGATACCATCAATTTCTTTTTCTCTTCTGATGATGTTATTTGATGAAGAAACTAATGTGTAAGCAATAGGTTCGTGTGAACCATATTTAATTATTTCAAGCTCCTTTTCTCATAAATCTTCAATAGGTGTGTTTTTATTTATATTGTAGTAATTTAAAAGTTGATCAAACTCTTGTCATTCAAGGTTTTGAGTATTCACTGTATTTTGGAAATATTCAATTCCACCTTCGTTAATTGATCTTCAAGGTTCAGGAACAATTGAATCAAAGTCAGCTTTAAACTCAAGACCTAAACCTTTACAGTTATCACACATTCCATATGGAGCATTGAATGAGAATAATCTTGTTTCAATTTTAGGCATATTGAAATCTTTGTAGATGCAAGAATATGTTTTTGAGAAGATAAATGTTTTATCTAAGTCAACATTTTCAACCTTAATTAATCCATCTGCATATTCAGTTGCAATTTCCAAAGCTTGTGAAATTCTATTGTAATTTTCTTCAGTTAATCTAACACGATCAATTACTAATTCTATAGTGTGCTTGTTGTTTTTGTTCAAATCAATAGGTTCATCAAGCATCATATACATACCGTTAACTTTAACTCTTAAGAAACCTTCTTTTTTAAGCTTTTCAAAAAGATTTTGGTGTGTTCCTTTTTCTCCATCAACTAATGGAGCTAAAATAACAAGTCTTGAATTAGGTTCTTGTTCATAAATTGAATTTAAAATGTCTTTAGTTGTCTGAGTTGAAATTTCAATGTTATGTGTAGGACAATATGGTTTACCAATTCTTGCGAAAAGTAATCTGAAATAATCATAAATTTCAGTAACTGTCCCGACAGTAGATCTAGGGTTATTATGAACAGTTTTTTGTTCAATCGAAATTGACGGACTTAGTCCTTCAATTTTGTCAACATCTGGTTTTTTAGTTCCTCCTAAAAACATTCTTGCATAAGATGAAAGAGAATCGACATATCTTCTTCTTCCTTCTTCATAGATTGTGTTGAACGCAAGTGAACTTTTACCACTACCACTAAGACCTGTAAATACGATTAACTTATTTTTAGGTAAAGTTAAATCAATATTCTTAAGGTTATTTTCTCTAGCTCCTTGAATAATTAATAAATTTTCTTTACTCATTTAATACTCCTTTCTATTGTGTTTCTTGTAATTCTAATAATATATTTCTAAGCTCAATAGCTCTTTCATAATCAAGCTCTTTTGCAGCTTGATTCATTTGATTTCTAATATCGTCAATAATTTCTTGCTTAGCTTTCTTATCGATTTTTTCGCCTGATTTAGTTTTGTTTTGTTTAGCTAAAATAGCTTCGACAGCATTTGTAATATCGTGACCGTGAATTGGCTCACTTATAGGTTTTATAATTGTTCTAGGTACAATTCCGTGTTTTTCATTGTAAGCAAGCTGAATACGTCTTTTTTCTTCATTATCATCCATACAAATTTTCATAGCTTCGGTTATTCTATCAGCATAGAAAACTGCTTTACCATTTGCGTTACGAGCTGCACGACCTGTAATCTGAATTAAACTTCTTGCATTACGCATAAATCCAGCTACATCAGCATCTAAAACAAGAACCCTAGAAACTTCAGGTATATCGATACCTTCACGTAAAAGGTTAATTCCGACAATAACTTCGTAAATACCTTTTCTAAGCTTTCTAATAATTTCATTTCTTACAAAAGTGTTATGCTCTGAGTGGATATAAGCAGCTTTAATTCCGTGCTCAATTAAGTAAGTTGATAACTCTTCAGCACTTCTTTTTGTAACTGTTAAAATGATTGTCTTCTCACCAGTTTCTCTTTGTTTTATTATAGTGTCATAGATGTCTTCAATTTGATTTTGCTTTGGTTTAATAATAATTTTAGGATCAACTAATCCAGTTGGACGAACATAAAGTTTTGAAATATTACTTGGTTCAGTTTTTTCAAGTTCATAATCACCCGGGGTTGCTGAAATGTAAATTCTAGGAAACTTAAATTCAGTTTCTCATTCATTAAACATTAAAGGTCTGTTATCAAAAGCAGATGGTAATCTAAAACCATAATCAACAAGTTTTTCTTTTCTTGATCTATCCCCTTTATACATTGCTCCTAATTGTGGAATAAACATATGTGACTCATCAATTAACATTAATGAAACTTCAGGGAAGTAATCTAAAATTGTGTACGGTCTTTGACCAAAAGTTCTACCATCAAGGTACATTGAGTAATTTTCTATACCTTTGCAAGTACCAAATTCTTTCATATCATCAATATCATTTTTAACCCTTTGAGATAATCTTGCAGATTCAAGTATTTTCTGTTCTTTAACAAACTTTGCAATTGATTGCGCTAATTCTTCTTCAATTTTTGGAATTATCCTATCAAAAACAGTTTTATCTGTAGCATACTCATCTCCAGGTGAAAGTACATAGATATTATGTTTTTTAGAGACTTCTTTTGTAAGTGGATCTATTGTTGCAATATCTTCAATTTCATCTCCAAAGAATGAAATCCTAATTGCATGATTTTCAGAATCAGCAGGTCTAACAATTACCGTGTCACCTTTAACTGTGAAATCGCCAGGAGACTGGTCTATATCATTTCTATCATATTTAATTTTGATAAGTTGTGTGATAAAGTTATTCAGTCCAATTTCTTGACCTTTGTAAAATCTGAAAAATGAATCTTTATAAACTTCAGGAGAAAGTGCTCCATAAATAGCTGAAACACTGGCCACAACAATTACATCTTTACGTGTAATTAATGAATTAATTGCACTCATTCTTAAGATTTCAATTTGCTCATTAGTTTTAGAATCCTTTTCAATATAAACATCAGTACTTGGTTCATAAGCTTCAGGTCTGAAATAGTCAAAGTAACTTATGTAATATTCAACTGCATTATTAGGAAAAAATGACTTTAGCTCACTATATAACTGACTTGCTAAAGTCTTATTATGAGACAAAATAATAGTAGGTCTGTTAACCTCTTTAATAACATTAGCAATAGTAAAAGTTTTTCCTGAACCTGTTACTCCTAAAAGAACTTGGTCAGTAATTCCTTTTTTAACACCCTCTGCTAATTCTTTAATTGCTTTAGGTTGGTCACCTTGTGGTTTATAGTCTGCTTTTAAATCGAATATACTCATGATTAATATATTATATATGTTAATTTTTTGCATAATATTCTTTTAAAAATGACTAAAAAGTCTATTTTTTAAACTTAAAATCTCATAAATCTTTATAATTAAATTTATTAACTAACAGGATCGATATGAAAAAGAAAATTAATAAGAAAACCTTAATATGAATAATTTGAGCGTCATTTTTAATGGTCTCTGGCTTAGGTGTGACTATAGCAAGAATCGTTATTACTGTGCAAAATTCAAATAGACACTACGAAATACCTAAAAGAGAAGTCAAAATTAATTTTTTATACAAAAATGAAATTGTTCACTCCTATATGCATTCAATAGATGTTGATGAATATATTCAATTTTTTGAAGTAGATGATGAGAATTTACCTGAAGAATATAAGACAGGTGAATATGAATATAACAAAAGCACTTATGCTCTAAATGATACAGAAACTATAAATATAACTATCACCAAAAAACGTGCTCCTGTTACTATGATCCCATACACATTTGAATTTGTGAATGATAATGATGAAGTTATTTTCACAAATACAACTAACTTGCCTAATTACTATTACTACTATGACGTAGCTAAATTAGTTCCGGAAGGTTACAAAATGACTACTGAATCAACAAGAATTGATATTAACAAATCACAAACAACCTACAAAATAACTGTTATTCCATCAAATTAGTTAAACGCACTCAAATAATATATAATTAATATGATATATTGTTAAAATATAACGAGGATAAAAAGGAAACATCAGTTATTATGAACAAACAACAAAGCAATTTATCTAAACCTATTTTAGCTTTATCAATTGTAAACCTTTTATTATGCATAGTTTTTGCAGTTGTTATTTTCTTATTCTCTGTAGCAGTTGCTGGTGTATCTGCAACAATAACAGATTCAGGTGATGGAACTTATGAAAAAGACTATTCTGATGTTGCAGCATTCATGGTATTATACTTTATAGTTTTTGGTATTCTTGGATTTATATCTTTTGCAACAGGACTTACAGGATTTATTCTTGTAATCATAGGAGCCATAAGAGTTTCATCACAAAATACAGCTGTAATGGTACTTTACATAATTTCTATTTTCTTAGGACCATTATTCTCAATGATTGGTGCAATAATTGCTTTAAAGAATAAAATAGTTTAGATGAATTAGTAATTGAATAGCTAAAAATGGCTATTCTTTTTTATTCAAATTTTGCAAATAAAAAAATATCTCATTGCTGAGATATTATTTCTTTGTACTCTTGGTTAATTCGTCAATACGTCTTAAAATGTCATCTAAACTTTTTGAAACATTAGAAACTACAGTATCTGTCTTCTCTAATAGATCTTTTTCTTTTTTCACTTGCTCTTGAGTGAATAAGTTTTGCGCAATTGCATAATCCTTATCAAAATATTTAACATTAAATGACATTTTGTAAATACTTGGAACATCTATGTTGTAAACTCTTGCACTATCGTTTGAAACACCATATGATTTAATAGATTCAATAATTGTGTGTTCAAAATCATCTTTAATGTAGACAACTGATTCATCATTGATTGGTTCACAAACGTATGGAATAAATTTCTTATTATCTTTTAATAAAGGTTTACCTTTAATATTTTTAGGCACAGATGGTAATTTAGATGAATTAATTTTAATAATTTGTCCATTTGTTGATAAGATACCAACCATTTGATCTGATTTAGCACAAGTAAATGTAGCAATCTTATCATCAAGTGATAAGTAAACCCCTTTATTACCTTTAGCTTTAGTTCCAAATTGTGGTAATTCAGTTTCGGCATACTTAGTTACATTACCTTTTTCAGTAATTATGATTGCATTAGTTGTTCCATCTGTCATAACAGCATTAACAACTGCATCTGTTTTTTCAATGTTAATAGCCTTGTAAATTTTATTAATCCTTGAAACTTCAAAATCTTTAAGCACTGTTTTCTTAACATATCCATCTTTTGTTGCTAGAGCAATGTAAGATAAAATATTTCAATCTGAAACTTCAAACACTCCCACAATTTCATCCATCACACGGATATCTACATAAGCAGATAAGTGAGTTCCATTGTCTTTTCATTTATCTTCTGGAATTTTGTAAGCAGGGAACACAATGTAGTTACCTTGAGCTGTAATGAAAATTAAGTTGTGTAATGAATTTACTTTTCCGAAGAAAACTAAATAGTCATCATCTTTAAGTCCATAATTTTCAATCTTGTTACTATCAAGAACTTTTTGTGAAAATCTCTTGATGTATCCTGCTCTTGAAACTCCAATGTTAAGAATTTCTTCTTTTACTAAATCAGTTTGATCATAGCTAAAGTCATATTCTTGATCTTCGATTTGAGTTTTTCTCGGAGTTCCAAATTTAACTTTAATTTCCATTAATTGTTCAATAATGTATTGATCAAACGCTTTTGGGTCAATAAGCAATTTAGAAATTTTCTTAATGTCTTTTTCTAATTGTAATTTTTCATTTAAGTAGGCTTGCTTATCTGTTTTAGATAAACGGTAAAGTCTCATTTCAGCAATAGCTGTTGCTTGATTTTGTGTAAATCCAAACTCTTTAATTAAGTTTTGAATAACACCAGCTTTAGAGCCTTCTGATCTTCTAATAACTGCAATAACTTCATCTGAAATTTCTGAAACCTTAATAAACCCTTCTACAAGCTCTAAACGCAATTTAAGTTTTTCTAAATCGTATGTTAAAGTCTTAACTTTAATATCTTTAACGTGAGCTACGTAAGCATCTAGAAGTCCAATTACACCAAGTGTAACAGGCTCATTTTTAAGGATGCAAGTATTGTTGTATGTGTAAATAACTTGCATATTTGTTTTTTGAAGTAAGTAATTTAAAATACTACGTTCATTAGCATTTTTATTTAAAGTAATTAAAATGCTAATTCCATCTCTATCTGATTGATCCTTAATTTCTGTAATTCCATCAATTAACTTTTCTTTAATAATTTTGTCAATCTCATAAACTAATTTCGACTTCACTACACCATAAGGAATCTCTGTGATTTCAATATATTTATGTTTTTCATCTTCAGAAGTTGTGTATTTAGAGAACAATCTGATTTTGTTTTTTGTATTGTTTCCAAATTCAAGCGCTTCTAAGATACCTTTGTTCCCTTTGATTACACCACCTGTTGGGAAATCAGGACCCTTAACGATTTTTGAAATTTCATCAAAATGTGAAAATGGTTTTGTAATTCTGTAGATAGCTCCATCAATAATTTCATTTAAGTTATGTGGTGGCATTTCAGTTGCCATACCTACAGCAATACCTGAAGCACCATTAACAAGTAAGTTAGGGAATAACGATGGCAAAACTATTGGTTCAATTTCTGAATCATCAAAGTTAGGGGCAAACTTAACTGGATTTTTCTTAATTTCACCTAAAACATATTCAGCAATAGGTGACATTCTAACCTCTGTATAACGCATAGCGGCAGCAGGGTCATTATCAATAGAACCGACATTACCGTGCATATCAAGTAATGGGTGATTAATTTTTCATCATTGAGACATATTAACCATAGCTTCATAAACCGAAAAATCACCGTGTGGGTGATATTTACCAATTACATCCCCTACAACACGAGCTGACTTTTTATATGGTTTATCGTGAGTTAAACCAAGCCCCAACATAGAATATAAAATTCTACGTTGAACTGGTTTCAGACCATCACGTGCTTCTGGAATAGCTCTGTTTTGAATAACGTATTTTGAATATCTACCAAAACGATCATCCATAATCTTATCTAATGACTGTTTGATAATTTTGTCTGCAATTTTTTGTTCTAAGTTTTTTTTCATACTTGCTCCTACTTAAATCCTTGTTAATTAAAATTATAATTTATTATATAGATGCTAATTACAATTTTTAAAGTATATTCATAGGCATCGAAATAAAAATTTATAAGCTTAAAAAATATGAATGATTTAAGACTTTTTATAGTAAAATAACATAAGAAAAATAGCATGTATTTTTGCAAAAATATATATGCACAATTCATAAAAATTATCATTATAAAAATATTTTAAATAAAGGATAAAAATGCGTAAAGTAGTTAGATTAAAAAACAAATTACGTGCTGAAGCTCGTGCTAAAAAACTTGCAAAAGAACGTGCAAGAGACGCTAGAAGAGCTGCTAGAAGCGCTGAATAATCAAGGCCTTTCGGTCTTTTTTTATGCTTATTTACTAAATTAAGCTTTTTCGACTTTTATTCCTAGCACATAGGTATAAAAGTTTTTTATTCTCTCTTTGTCTAATCCGACAAGTTTTTTAAAACTTTTAAAAAACTATATGTTTTTTATTAGTATAATAATTAAAATAAAGATTTTATCTTTTATGTCAATATCAAATTTTAAGAAGGGTAATTAAACATGGAATATAAAGCATTGTATAGAAAATATCGTCCAAAAACATTTGATGATGTTATAGGCCAAGAGCACATAATTTTATCTTTAAAAAATATTTTAAAGACTAACAAAATATCACATGCTTATTTATTTTCAGGGCCAAAAGGAACTGGTAAAACATCGATTGCAAAAATATTTGCAATGATGTTAAATTGTGTTCATAAAGATCCTGCTGATGTTCTTAATCCATGTGAAATTTGCTTAAGTAATTTAAACAACAATATTGACATAATCGAAATGGATGCTGCATCAAATAATGGTGTTGATGAAATTAGAGATCTTAAGGAAAAAATTGAGCAAACGCCTATGAATGGTAAATACAAAATTTACATCATAGATGAGGTTCATATGCTTACAAAAAGTGCTTTTAACGCATTATTAAAAACACTTGAAGAACCACCTAAACACGCCATTTTCATTTTAGCGACAACAGACTTACATAAAATTCCTTTAACAATTAGATCAAGAGTTCAAAACTTTGTGTTTCATAGAATGAATGATGAGAATATCATCAAACAACTTTCAAAAGTTTTTAACCAAGAACATATAAAATATGATACTCAAGCTCTTAAACTCATCGCAAGATTATCTAGTGGTGGTATGAGGGATGCACTTACAATTGCTGACCAAGTTAGTATGTTGCATTCAGGTATCATAAGTGCTGAATCAATTTATCAAAACTTCGGTGTTTTATCATCAGAGCAAATTGTTAAAATCTTCCAATTAATTTCTATTAACAATGGAACTAAATTAATTTCATTATTAAATGAATTCCAAAATAACGGTGTTGAACCTCAGCAATTCGTTTTAAGTTTAGTTAACTTCTTAAAAGAAAAGATAATATTATCTAAAACAAATAATGTAAGTTTATTAAGTTGATTTGAACCTGAAGAGTTATCATCAGTTCACTTAGATAATAAAACTTCTTTGGAATTAACTGACATATTCTATGATATGTTAATTAAAGTTAACAAAAGCGAATATCCATTTGAAATTATTCAATTAGGTGTTTTAAAAGCTTTAAATGCTATCAATCCTAGTTTACATGAAGATTCAGATGAAACTTATGTTGCACCTGTATTTGTCAAACCTGTGTTTAACAAAGAAAATCACAAAACTTCAACTAATAATGTTTTCACAGAAACTAAAGAAATTATTGAAGAAGAATTAACTTCTAATGAACCTAAAACTAATATTTCAATGGAAGTTGCTAAAAATGAAAACACTATTCTCCAAGACATAAAAGTTGAAGAAATTGAAGATGATGGTTTCATAGATAACTCATTTTTGAGTGAAAAAATAGAAGAAGAAAAACTTGAGGAAGAGAAATTTGTTTTAACAACTGAAAACATTTTTTCAGTTATATCCGGTAACTTTGATATTGAAATAAATCAGGTAAATCAGGAGTCCTCACAAACACAAACAGAAGAAATTAAGAAAAAAACTCAAGAAGAAGTTAAACAAGAAACAAAACAATCAGATAATCATTTTGCTGATGCATTAATAATTCCTGAAATTGAACCTGTTGGGAATGGATTAGATGATGAATTTACACCTTATCAACAAGAAAACGTACCTACTGAAGCGCAAGAAGAAAAAAACATCTTACTTGAATCTTTAGAAATTAATAAAGCACTCACAAAGGAAATTTCTGATCAAGTTAATAAAACAAATGAATTTATTATCCAAAAACACGAATTATCAAGTGATTTTGATGATGTTAACGATGATATCATCCAATTACAATCAGATACATCAACAAATAAAATATTAATTAGCACTCGTGAAGTAGAAGTTCCTAAGTTTGAAGAAACAATGGAATTTGTGGAGGAAGTTCAAAAAGAAATTCAGGAAGAAATAAAAGAAGAAGAAAAGCTCCCAGAACCTGAAGAAATTTCGACAAATGATGAACCTATACAAATTAGTGAACCACAAGAAGTTAATGTTTTCGAATATATATACAACACTCTTTGATCTAAAGAAGATCCATCACGTGATAAAGTAGCTCAATTCCAAAGATCAATTAATCAAGATTTAGCAATAATCACTCAAAACAAACCTGAGTTTTCTGAGATTGCTGAGTTGTTTGAAGACTCATTAATTATGGCTGCTTCAGAATATTTCATTAACATTTACAATAAAGATACTGCTAAAGTTAATAAGCTAAAAGAGCTTGCTAACACACCTAAAATGCAAGAATTTGTTAAATATGTTTTTGATAACAAAAACAAATATATTTATCCAGTTGATGCAGCAGCTCTTGCTAAAATTAGAGAAACAATTGGACAAAATAAAGACATCCAAATTGCAGATTATAAACCTAAAAAATGAGAAGATGAGTTTGCACAAAACACTTTAACTGACTTAACTCAAATTGGTAAATTATTATTAGGTGATGATGAAGAATTAGAAATCGAATATGAATAGAGGTTATTATGAATAATGATTTTTTAAGAAGAATTAAAAATATGCAAAAAGAATTAGAAACAAAACAAAAAGAATTAGATGAAAAAACATTCACAGTTTCTAAACAAGGTATTGAAGTAGTTCTTAAAGGAGATATGTCAATAGTTTCAATTGAAATTGATGAATTATTAATTGATCCTGAAGATAAAGACATTCTTCAAGACTTAATTACAATAGCAATCAATGAAGGTATTGATTTAATCAAAGAAGAGCAAGATAAATTAGCTCCATCAATGCCTGGAATGCCATTTTAATAAGAATGTTTAATACTGAACAAATTAACAAATTTTTAGAAGTTATCAGGCAAATTCCTGGTATTTCTAAAAAACAAGCTGAAAAAATTGTTTATTGAATATTAGAAGCTGAAAAAGAGCAAGTGCAACAAGTTGCACAAGCTTTTATCGATGCAAAAGAAAAAACAACATTTTGTCCTATTTGTTCGCAAGTTATTGAAAACAATTATTGCAGTATTTGTGACAATAGCTCAAGAGATAACACGTTGTTAATTGTGGAAAACAGACAAGTTATGCAAAAAATTGAAGATGCTAATATTTACAACGGTAAGTATTATGTGTTTTCACATCTAATTATCAATGAATATGAGGAGCAAAAGTATCAAAAAGAAATTCAAAAACTTTTAGATTATGCTCAAAAATTTGATGAAATTATTTTAGGGATTTCTCCAAGCATAAAAGGTGAGGTAACTAATGAATTTCTTAAGGAGAAACTTACTAAACAGAATTTAAAAGTGACAAGATTAGCCATCGGTTTACCAGTAGGTTCATCAGTTGACTACATTGATGCTATCACTTTAAAATTCTCACTTATAAATAGACAAAAATAAATTAATTACAAAATCATCTGGAGGAAACTATGTTTATATCATTTGAAGGTTTAGACGGTAGTGGTAAAACTACTCTAACACAGAAACTTTACGTAAAATTACAGGAACTTTACCCACACATTCCTGCTCTTTGAACAAGAGAACCTGGTGGAAGAGGTATTAAAGAAGCTGAAAAAATTAGAGAAATTATTTTAAGCAAAGAATCAGATCTTTCACCTGTTGCTGAAGCTCTTTTATACACAACAAGTAGAAGAATTCACTTAGAAAAAGTAATTTGACCAGCACTTAAAGAAAATAAAATTCTTATTTGTGATAGATATGTAGATAGCTTTTATGCATATCAAGGATATGCAAGAAATTTAGGTATTGAATTTACAAAGGCTATTACTAACATAGTTATTAATGGAACAATGCCAGATATTACGATTTTCTTAAATTTAACTCCAGAGCAAGCTAAAAAGCGTCGTGAAGAAACAAGATTAGTTGAAGACAGAATGGAACAAGAAAAATTACAATTCCACCACGATGTTTACAAAGGGTACTTAGAAATGATTAAATCAGACCCTCAACGTTTCATTATTATTGACGCTACTCAAACAGAAGATGAAGTTTTAGAAGATATTATCAAGCAGTTACAACAAAGTCCAAAATTTTTATCTTACCTTAAATCATTCGAGTAATGATTAATCAATCTATATTAAAGTCAATAAATGATTCAGCAAAATTAAATAAGCTAAATCATTTATTTTTATTAACTGCTAATAATAACTACAATTTTGACAACGATTTGTTAGATTTTATCAACAACATTAATCCCACTCCAATAGCTGAATTGGACAAATTAAACCTACCATCTAACATTTACTATTTAGACGGTTCAGAAGAACCTATTAAAAAAGAAGAATTTGAAAATGTTTTTAACGAAGTTTCTTATTCAAGTAACTTTGATAAGTACAAAATAGTTATCATTAAAAACATTGAAAATTCTTCATTAATTGCACTTAATTCACTTTTAAAATCAATTGAAGAACCATCAGATAAAGTTGTTATTATAATGACAACAAACAATGTGAATAATGTTCTTCCAACCATATTATCCCGTGCACAAGTCTTAAAAGTTGATATTCTCTCTTCTGAGACAATAGAAGAAAAATTTGCTTCATTGAAAAATGATCCAACTTTTTCAGTTGTCAAAATGCTTTCTAACGATTTAACTTTTTTAACTGAAGCTTCTGAACACTTAGATAAATATCAACACCTTATTGCAGGTTTCATAATTGCTACAAGACAATCTTTATTAAATAAAATTTATATGTTTGAATATTTAGATAGAACAATAGTAAATAAGGATAATGATAAAGATGCACACTTTGTTTTATCACTATTAAAAGCATTCATATTAGGTAAGTTTTTAGAATTTCAAACATTACCATTGCACAAAGAACTAAATAAACTCAGACAAGAATTATTAGAAAAGCACCCTAACTTATTAACATTTATAGTTGACTTAGATGACTTTAATAACTCAAAAAACTTTCAAGGTAATTTTGAATTACATAAACAACTTTTATTAAACAAATTAATGGAGTATTATGGCTAAATTGTATATTGTAGGAACACCAATCGGTAATCTTGAAGATATAACCTTAAGGGCATTAAGAACTTTACAAGACGTAAACATAATTGCTTGCGAAGATACAAGAGTCACTTCTAAACTTCTTCAAAGATATGAAATACCAAATAAAAAATTATTAACATACAATAATTTCACCGAAAAACATAGTGCTCAAGGGATTATTAACTTAATATCTAATGGAGAAGATGTTGCTTTAGTATCTGACGCAGGTATGCCTGTTGTATCAGATCCTGGATTTGAAGTTATTTCTGAAGCAAGAAAAAACAACATAAATATTGAAATTATCCCGGGTGTAAACGCAGCTATAACAGCATTTGTTGCTTCTAACTTTACTAATGACTTTACATTTCACGGTTTTATTAAAGACAAAAGTCAACAAAGAATTAATCAACTTAAAGAATTGAATATCGGTACACACATTTATTATGTGTCGCCTCATAAATTAATCTCAACTTTAGAAGACATTAATTCTGTATTTAATGGACAAGAAAAAATTTGTTTAGCTAAAGAACTTACAAAACTACACGAAAATCTTTTTTATGGGTCTGCTAGCGAAATTCTTCAGCACTTTGCAAATTTAGACTCTATTAGAGGTGAGTTTACAATGGTTCTGAATTTACCTAAAATAAAAAGAGAAAAAGTAAATAAATATAAAAAGGATTAGAAAAAATCAGCAGTTTATTTGCTGATTTTCTTTTTCT
>NZ_JAYFFC010000009.1:0-24999 GCF_034863245.1 Mycoplasma sp. 2248 | reverse complement strand
CATTTTCTATCTTGTATTCATACTTTTCTGAATCAATTTTGTACTCATATTCATCAAGTTCTGGGAACTTAATTCTAAGAATATACATAATAAGCTCATAAACCATTATCATAGCTCTAACATCATTTTCACAGTACTTTTTAAGTTCAGGAACAATATCGTTTTCTCAATGTGAATCACCAATTAGTTTTGCATGTCTAATTTGCGCTTTTTCCATTGCCATAGTACCTTTTTGAATAACTAATTCTGAATAAGGTGTAATCAATCTTTTGAGTTTTAAATTGTTATGTGTAATGTATTTTTCAACTTTCTTAATGCTACTAAATCTTAGTAGTTCATTAATATAACAAATTCTATCTAATGCAAATGTTTCAATATCACTATTAATTAATTTAACTAATTCTAATGTTTCATTACTTGTGTTTTCTTTAAATACAATGAAATATTTGTCTGAAATTAACCTAGATTTAAGCTCTGTTGATGTTGATTTAAAAATATCATTTAAGTCAATTGCTAAATTGTTGATTTCATTAATTGCCTGTTTGAAGTTAGCTAATGTTTCAAAATGTAAGTGAATTTGCTCTTGAATTTTTTCATTATTATTTTTGTATTCAATTTCAATTAAATTAAGAAGCTCTTTGTTTCTTGTATTTTCATATGTCTTGTTATATACAACGTAACCTTTAGCATCTTTATCGTGAATTATCTTAAACATATATATTGTTTTCGATAAATCAAAGTTTTTTGTGTCTATGACAAAGTTCTCTTTGTAAATTTCTTTACCATTTTGAGTTTTGATAACTGATACCTGGTTAACGATTTGCTGATATGATGATGTACCAGGGATAACTGGATAGATTGATGAAAAACCTTCATAGTCATATCAAACAATTACCGAATCTTTTAAGTGAATTTTAAAGATTTTATCAAGAGCCGCTTTAACATTTATTGCATTTATTTTTTCATATTTGTTAATTAGCTCAAGTACTTTATCTTCAGATTCTTTGACTATTCTACCAAATGAATAAGGTATAAAATCTTTTCCATAAAGATATGCTCTAATAACTAATTTATCAGGTGATTTGAATACATCTGTAGGTATATTAATAAGAGAACTGTTTGAAATCTGTGAGTTTTTGTATGCATTTATATAATCATTTAAACTATTCATTAATTCAAAATTATCTTCAGCATCTTTGCTAAAACAATATCTAAATAAGTTGTAATCAATATTAGATAATTCAGGTGCTAAATAATAAGAATTGATGATTTTGTCAATGTAACTATCAAATGGCTCATAGTAAACATATGATTCAGGTGAACTACCTCTCTTGTCTTTTGTAAGAAAAGCACCATTTGATTTTTCAATTAATGAATTAACTGATTTATAGATATCATGAGTTTCTTTTATTTGGTCTATAAATTCACTAAATGTCTCAATTACATTAGGTATTGCTACAAATTCTTCTAAATTAAGCCCTAAACTTCTATCACAGTAATATCCTCTTTTAGCACTCAAAATAAAGGAATTTGAATTTTTTGTAAAGTTATTTAAGTAGTCTTGTTCATTTCACGAATCATACAGTGCAAGTGTTCCTGATTTTAACAATCCGTGTTCAATTGGAGTGAATAAATTATAAAAATCATCTTCGCTCATTCAATCTAATTCATCAGATTTATTACTTGGTTTTGAAGGAGATTTTATCTTTGTCATTGCTGAAAAGACTTCGTAAAAATCAATCTTGTCTTTTTGTGTTAATCTAAGTTTATTAACAAATGGATTAATAATAATTTCACTAATGGATTCAAGAGGAATATTTGCTTTCTTTAGTACGCTGTAGTTATAAAAGTTTTTTTGATATAAATCTTTTTTAGCTTTATCAACATATGATAAACCTACATATTTTTTAAGTTCTTTATCATATATAAGCGCTGATGAAGTTAAATAAAATACATCATTTTGATTCTCGATTTTATAAGCAAATACAGGTTCGATAATTACTTTGATTTTGTCATCATTTAAGTAATTAAGTGTTTGTTGTAATTTGACTTCTAAATTATCAATTTGCTTAATATAACCAACTTCATTTGGTTTATAGTTGTGTTTATTTAAATATCAGTTGTATGCATCCAATTTAAATTGCAAGAATTCAGAAACGTTAACTTTAATAAATTCAACTTGTTCGCTGTTTTCTTGTTTTGCAAAAATTGAACCTAATTCGTGCAAGAAATTATTGCTTCAAACAAGTTTGTCTGAATTTGCATCTAGTTCCATTTGCAAGTTTTGCTCAGACATAAATTCAGACACTTTATTTGCGTCAATTGCGTTTTCACTAGATTCATCCTCATCATCATCTAATTCATCAATATTGTCGAATTTAATATTGCTCAAATAATCATCCATTGATACATTATATTTATCAAAATAAGCTGATTGTTTAATTCAATCAACTAAGTTATTTGAATGAAAAATAAGTAAAGGATTTTTGAAAAAAACTTTTAGAAAGTTGTTTGCAGTTATCTTAATAATATTTTTTTGATCCATATTTACACCCCTTATTTTGATTATATCAAGTTGTCAATATTTGATTGTAACTTCTGTGTTTGAACCATAGGGATAAATAAAAATATCACCAGAAGAATCTCTGGTAACATTGAATTATTTATCATTTTTTAAAGTATTCTTGAACTTTTTGATATTAAGAATATCCTTGAATTTGTTAAAGAAGTTTTGAAAGATTGAGAACACTTTTTTCTTAGTTTCATATCTATTTGATGATTTTGCTCCACGTGGAAATAATGGTGCTTTGATAGCTGAATCAAAGTCTTGTCCATCAAATTTTAAACTTCCACTTTCAAGTGAGTTAAGAATGTATTCTCTAGCTTGCTCAGCTTGAATGTTTTGGCTATTAATAATTGTGTTAATTTCTTGTCCAGCTCTTTGATGAACGAATTTTTCTCATTCTTCTCAAGTGTTAGTTTCAATTTCATTTTCAGTAGCAGTATTTGAAATATCTTGAATATTATATTGGTCAATGAATTCTAAAATAAGATCCTTTTTGCTTCTGAGAGAAGTACTTGATTGTGCAAGTTTACCAACTTCTTTTTTAACTTTTTCAGTATCTGTTTTTTGAGCAAATCTAGTTGCAATTAATCTAATGATGTATTCAACATTAATTTCATCTTGTTGAACTAATTCGATTTCAAAGACAATATCATTGATGATATTTTCTTTGTAACCATCATTCTTTTCTTTGTCCTTAAATTCATTTCAAATATTTAAGTAGTGAGATTGATAATCTTGCAAGTCTCTGTCAGGAATAATTTCATTAGCTTCTTGTTGAAATTCATCAAACACCATTAGAGTATTCTTGCATTTTAAGATTTTTCCAAATAACTTAGCAAATTCTTTCTTCTTACTTTCAGGGAAGTATTCGATTCTTTGATCTAAATTCTCAAGTGGGAATTTTTCTTTTATTTCATTAACATAGTCAATGTAACCCTTAACGTGCACACCTGTTTTCTCATTAGTTTCACCTTTTAAGTAGAAGTTATAATCTCTAAATAAAGCTGTATTAGAAGCTTCTTTATCGTTAAGAGCAAATAATGCAATAGCATCTTGAACTTCTTTTCTTAAATCTCTAAAGCAAACTATGTTTCCACATACTTTAACAGAGTTTAAAATTCTGTTTGTTC
This sequence comes from Mycoplasma sp. 2248, assembly GCF_034863245.1. Classification (NCBI taxonomy): domain Bacteria; kingdom Bacillati; phylum Mycoplasmatota; class Mollicutes; order Mycoplasmatales; family Mycoplasmataceae; genus Mycoplasma; species Mycoplasma sp. 2248. The sequence continues at coordinate 21,303 of NZ_JAYFFC010000009.1, read as the reverse complement.
TTGAAAATGCTTGAATTAAACGGTGATATTCAAGTTTTCTATCAACTCATAAAGTATTTAATGTAGGTGAGTCAAATCCAGTTAAGAACATATCGACAACTATTAAGATATCAATATCTTTGTTTTTCATTCTTAATGAAACATCTTTATAGTAGTTAGCAAATCCTTCGGCACCATCTAACGAGAAGTTAGTTTTGAACATTTGATTATAATCATCCATAGCTTGTGCTAAGAATTCTTTATCAGTTGAATCATAAGTTACATTTGTAGGGATATCAATATCTTCTTCCTCGAAAACTCCTGATTCAGGATCTGGATTAGGTGCATATGTGAATATTGTTGCAATTCTTAAATTTCTATGTTGCTCTGCTAATTGTTTTTTGAATTCAAGGTAGTATTTTTTAGCCATCAAGATATTTTCAACTGTAAAAATAGAGTTGAAACCTTGAAGGTTTGTGTCAACTTTTATTTCTTTAGCAGTGTTATCCTTGCTTTTAACCATTTCATCATAGTTAACTAATTTAGAAAATGAGTAACCATCTTTTGCTCTGGTTTTTCTATCGAAGTTTTCAAGAATGTACTGAACATTCGTTGTGACTCTTTTGTCTGATTCCTTGATACTTTTCTTATCGATTCCATATATTTTCTTATCTTCAATACCAGAAGCAGATTTAAATGTATTCAAGAAATCAACTTTAAATTTAAGAACATTATGGTCTCTAATACCATCTAAAATTGTGTAAGTATGAAGTTGGTCTTTGAATATATCAGTTGTTAGCATTTGACCATTTGTTGTATTTGCGTTTTCAACAAATATAGGTGTTCCAGTAAATCCAAATAAGAAGTATTTTTTGAACTTGTTAACAATTCTTTTATGCATCTTACCGAATTGTGAACGGTGACATTCATCAAAGATGAAGACAACTTTTTTATCATATATAGTTGATTTAGGTGTTTTTTCAATAAATTTTGAAAGTTTTTGAATTGTTGTGACTAAAATTTTAGATCTTTCATCTTCAACAGTTTCATTTTCAAGCACTTGACTTAAAATGTTTGTCGATTGTACACCTTTAACACTTCCTTTTTCAAAACGGTTATATTCATTAATTGTTTGGAAGTCTAAGTCTCTTCTATCTACAACGAAGATAACTTTTTCAATGTCATCTAATTCTCTTGCTAATTCAGCGGTCTTAAATGATGTAAGTGTCTTTCCCGAACCGGTAGTATGTCATACATATCCAGTTGCATCTTTTTTACCTCAGTTACCTAATGAAGACATCATTTTAATTTTTGAAATGATTGCTTCAGTGGCTGCAATTTGATATGGACGCATTACTAATAGTTGTTCATTTGAATCAAAGACACAATATTTAGTAAGAATATTTAATAATGTGTGTCTTGAAAAGAATGTTCTAGTAAAGTCAATAAGATCAGTTATTTTTCTATTCTTACCATCTGCTCAATATGATGTATATTGGAATGATTGTTTACTTTTCTTAACAGCTGAACCGGATTTGTTTGATGAAGTTTTTAAATCCCTAGTTGTATTTGAGTAGTATTTTGTTTCAGTTCCATTACTAATAACAAAGATTTGAATAAATTCAAAGAAACCTTCATCAGATCAGAAACTTTCACTTTGGTATCTTTCAATTTGATTGAAAGCTTCTCTGATGTCTACTCCTCTTCTTTTAAGTTCAACATGAACTAAAGGAAGACCATTTACTAAAATGGTTACATCATATCTATTTTTATATTTACCGTGGTCAGCCTCATATTGGTTGATTACTTGAAGTATATTGCTTTGTGGATTTTTAAAGTCGATCAATCTAATGTTTTTAGTTTGAGATTCACCATTAGATAATTCTCTTTTAAGAGGGATAATGTTATTTTTTTGAATAATTTCAGTTTTCTTTTTAATACCTTTACCTTCTCCTGAAATTTCAGAAAGAATGTGTTTTCATTCGCTATCTGTAAAAGTAACTTGATTTAATCTTTCAAGTTGCTTTCTAAAGTTATTTTTAAGTTCTTCTGAATTTTTGATTTGAATATACTCATAACCTTGACTAGTTAGAAGATTAATAAACTCTTTTTCTAAATCAGCTTCTGATTGATAATTTGTAGGTCTTTGTCTTTGTTTTTCAAAATCAAACTCAGCAATAACTGTGTTTTCAGGAGTATGTAATATTGCGTGATTTTCTTTTGCCATAGTAAATCCACCTTTATTTGTTGTTATATGTTGCTTATATTAGTTTATACAGCTTGGATATAGGTATTAAAGTGTTAATTATTTTTATCTGATAATTTATCAAATATCAAATTTCTATAATATTCATATTGTTGTTGCCTTCTTGCTTCTTCAGCCGGAAGACCTATTTTAAGATCTTTGCAGATTAATTCAAAATTTTCTAAGATGTTTACAATTTTCTTTTGTTTTTCTAAATTAGGAAAGGTAACTTGAACATCTTTCACTTGATTTGCCATCAATTTAGCATTTGAAAAAGTCTTGTTTACGTATTTATCTAAATTAACTGATAAATAAAAGTATAGATATTTTGGAAGTATGATTGACTTATTTACATCAATTAAACCACAAATGTTTGTCACATTGAATTTACCTGATCTATAAAATACAGTTCCAGCATATCCATCTGTAGTTCAAGAAACATATTCTCCGTCAAATTTGTATTTGCTAATTTTTCCTAATTCTCCATTGTTTAGCGTTTGAGATGAGTAAACAGGATACTCTCCAGGATTTTGTCTGATGAAATCCTTGCTAATTACGTCGCCTCTAAATAGTTTTGCTATTTTAGAAAGTTGAATAGTAATGTTTGTGTTGAAGATATATTGAATTAACTTAATTAAACCTGTGGTTAAGTTATCTTCTCTCTCTCTCTCTCTCATTAATTTTTCAAATGATTTAGTTTCAAGATATTCAAAGATAGAGTTTCTATAAAATTCGTATTGCTTTTGTCTTTTGGTTCCTTCAGCCGGGAGACCGATTTTAAGATCTTTACAAATTGCTTCGAAGTTGTCTAATACATCAGCAATTTTATTTTGAATATTCAATGATGGTATTGGTAGAGTAACGTTTTTAATATCTTCTTTTGACACATTAAAACGAGTTACACCATTAACGCATCTTGTAATTTGAGATCTTATGTTTTCGGATCTTAAAAGATGTTTAATATAACTTAAATTAAATAATTCAGATTCATTTGGTCTTAACCCAAAGCAAAAACTATTTAAGTAGATATCTTCATTGATTTGTTCAATAACAACACTAGTCATACCAGCGTCATATTTGTTTTCAGATGAACCTGTAAATAAGATATCACCAGTCATTATTTTATTTTGATTTTCGCCATCTTGAATTTTTACAAAAGTATCAATATCAAGATTTAAAGATGGATTATTGTATACATTATTGAATGTAACAAACTTTTTGTTTCCATTTTCAAAGTCATTCTTGTTTTTTGATTTTAAACCTGAATAAAACTGACCTAATTCACCCAATTTAATAAAATTAAAATTTTCTTGTAATTTTTTTGATTTATCGTTTGAAAGCAATGAATTTCTGTAGTATTCATACTGTGTGGATCTAGCTTTCAGCTCCGCTTTCAGCTTTTCTGCGTAACTAGAAAAGATATCTAATATATTAACCACTTGGGTTTGAACTTCGATTGATGGAATAGGGATTTCAATTTCTAAAATCTCAGGCATATATGGGTGTTTAATTCCACTGCCTCTAAATGCTTTGGCAATTAAATCGTTTTTAGATTTTAGGAAGTAATATACATATTTTGTTAATACAACATTTTTATCATATGATGTTCCGATTATGTTGCCTGCATTAATAAATTTACCATTATAGTATTGAACGTAAGGGTTACCACCTGATGGGATATAAACAATTTCTTCTTCATAAACATCTCCATCTCAAATATCTGTAGATGTAAACATATCAGATGGATATGTTGTAAGTAGTTTTATATCTCCATTTTCTACAACCAATTCTTTGGCTTCTTTTGAAAGTATTGACTTATAGTTTATCTCACTTTTTAAGAGTTTAGTTTTGTCAAAATTAGCGAATGATTTGCTTCAAATTGTGACTTCATAAAGTTTCTTAATTTGTACATTTTTTATGTTGTTTGCTGAAAGGAAGTTTTCAATAGAAAAATTAGTTTGATTTTCATTTTTCATAATATTTAAAATCCTTTTCTACAAGTCTTCAAGACTTTTGTCTAATCTTTCAACAATTTCATCAATTTTTGCTCTAAGCACAGTTTGCTCTGCAACAATTTTTTTGATTTCTTGATTTAACTTCTTAATATCAATAACTTCTCTTGTGTCTTCTTTTTCAACATAAGTATTTACAGAAAGGCTGTAATTATTATTTGCTATATCTTCAGTTCTAACAATTTTAAGGACATTTACTTTATCTTCGTCTGAATTGTATAAGTTGATAATGTTTTGAATGTTTTCATCGGTTAACTTGTTGTTATTTGCAATTTTAATGAACTCCTTACTTGCGTCAATGAATTTAACTTCATTGCTTGTTTTATTTTTCTTAATTACAAGGATGCAAGTTGAAATGCTTGTTCCATAGAATAAGTTGTCTGGTAATTGAATAATTGCATCAACAAAGTTGTTATCTACAAAGTATTTTCTGATTTTAGCTTCGGCTCCAGCACGATACATAATTCCAGGGAAACAAACAATTGCAGCTGTACCATCTGCTGAAAGTTTGTGAAGTGCATGTTGGACGAATGCTCAGTCAGCTTTTGATTTGGGAGCTAGCACACCTGCTGGTGCAAATCTAGGATCAGCAATTAATGTTGCGTTAGCATCTCCTTCCCATTTGATTGAGTAAGGTGGATTAGAAACGATTACATCAAATGGTTCTTCCTCATCTAAACCAGGATGAGTTAATGTGTCGTCACAAATGATTTTAAACTTACTGTAGTTAATATCGTGTAAGAACATATTGATTCTACACAAGTTATAAGTAGAAACATTAATTTCTTGTCCATAAAGACCTTCTTTAATGTTGTCTTTCCCGAGCACTTTAATTGATTGAAGTAATAGAGAACCACTACCAGCACACATATCATAAACTTTTCTAACTTCAGTTCTATTTCCAAGAGCAAGTTTGAAAAGTAATTTACTTACTTCTTGTGGAGTAAAAAATTCACCACCTGATTTACCTGCGTTTTGAGCATACATAGAAATTAAAAACTCATATGCGTCACCAAATAAATCAATAGTGTTGTCTTCAAAGTTTCCAAGTTCCATTTTTTTAATACCTGTAAGAAGCGCTCTTAATGTAGCGTTACATTTTGCAACTGTGTTTCCTAATTTGTTGCTGTTAACATCAAAATCTTCGAAAAGTCCTTTAAGGTCACCTTCACTTGAACGACCCTTTGCAGAATTTTCAATGTTTTTAAAGATATTTTCAAGTGTTTCATTTAAGTTTTCATCGTTGGTTGCATTAGCTTCAACATTTGTAAAAAGTTGTGAAGGGTAAATGAAAAACCCTTTTGCAGAAATAATAGCTTCTTTGATATCGTCTGTAATTTCGTCATCACTTAAAGCTTCATAATTAAAATCTAAATCACCGCTTTCGTGTTGAATGGTATTTACATATCTTGTGATACTTTCTGAGATAAAACGATAAAAAAGTGTTCCAAGTACATAGTTTTTGAATTCTCATCCATCAACTTGACTTCTTAATTGATCAGCGATGTTTCAAATTGTCTTATGTAATTCAGCTCTTTGTATTTCTTTTGTATTGTCCATAAAAATCCCTTTCATTTACAACTAAATTATTGTTTTACGCTAGAATATGTTATTCTAGTGTTCGATTTTCATTTAAAAAATACTGTTTAACACTTAGTTAATTCATATTGATTGTTTTACACAATCAATTTATATTTTTGTTATTTATTGCTATTGTAAAAAAAAAAAAAAAAAGTCAAAGAAAATAAACAAAATTGCAAAATAATAAGAAAATATATTATTTTATTTTCATCAAAATTTAGTTCTTTCTTTAATATATGGTTATATGTTCCTGATTTAGCATTATTGTTATATATGTGTTGTAATGAAAGGTTATATTTAAAACTTTTAATTACATCATAAATCATTTAGTATGAAGGTTAAAAAGATATAAAAAAACTATGTTTCCATAACATAGCAAACGAGATTTCTTTCACAATCACCTGTGTATCTAAACTATCAACCATACAAGCGAATCTGGTCTTCTAGTATTTCACATACCAAATCTTATTTTTTTATATCACTATAAAAATTATTTATTAATGTATATTCAGATAATCTTGATAGTAAATACAAGTTATTATCATCCTAGCTTTTACTTTTTTCTCTGTTGAATAATTCACCTATTTCAAATAAAGCTTCAGAAAATGTTAATTCATTATTGTTATTATCATCTTTATTTTTTCTTAAAAGCGGTATGCTTATAAAATCTTCAGGTTTATCAAAGTGTCTATTAATTTCTTCAGAAGATATTTTAGTTGAGTCATTAGCAAAGGTAAAACCTGCTTTTTTCATTGAAAGGCCAAAATACATTCTATATGGTAATTTGTATTTTCTAATAACGTAATCTATATTTAGATTTTTTGAAAACTCTGACATTACATCTTTGTCAGGGTAAAAGAATATATTGGATAAGTAATGCAATTTATCATAAATTCTTTTAAAAGTATTATCTACAGTAATGTCATTAAAATTCTCAATAATAGTCCCTTCATCTGTAATATCTCTTATAGAATGGATAATTTTACTTTTTAATTTGTTCTCATTTGGATCTTTGTATACTTCCTGTAAGGTATATTGATTTTTATTTAATGCTATTTGAGACATTATTTTATTTATCACAACTCATGATACTTTTCTATTCAAATCAAATTGATTTTTCATATAGATTTCTTTAAATAATTTTTTATCCATAATTTGAATAGAAGTTGTATCAACATATGAATCGTATTTTAATCCTGTATTTTTATCAATTGCTTGTATTAATACTTCTCCTAATTTAGGAACTTTATAGAAGAAAGGAGATTTTCATATATCAATTTTTGGTTGATTTTTCTTTTTCTTAATTGCAGTTCTTAAATTTAAATAACAAACTTTATGACCTATATAGAATGCTATAATGGGTCTGTTATTACTTCTTCATTCATCTTTATTATTTTTTTGAAAATTTCCACTTACTTCAATAGTGCTATAGTCATTTTCATCATTATCATATGGAGATATTAAATTACCTTTATTGTCAAAAGAAGAGCTAGGATTTTGTTTATTGAATTTTGTTCTTTTTTATTTCTAATGATTAACATATAAAAATTATAAAAAAAGCCATGTTTTCATCAAGAAAACACGCCCATACTATTCTGTTTCTGCGCACGGTCACCTGATATATAAACTATCAGCTCTACAAGCGACTCAAGCTTTCAAGTCTCTCATATATCAAATATCATTTATATCATAACAACTTTTTTACAGTTTTTCTGAAAAAATTTAGAAAATTTTTAATTTTTTCAAAATCTAATATCAAAATATTTTAAAAATAATTATATTATTTCTATTATTCTTGATTTATGAATGTTATAGCCGAAAATTAATTTTTTGTCCTTTTTATTTTAATGTTTCTATAAGCAAAAAAAGTATAAAAAAATTACCAAATAAGTTGACAATTCAATATTTTCTCCATTAGAACCATAAAATTTTAGTGTGTGGATTTTAATGTCTTACTAAAACTTAATTTATGGGTTTCTTTCTATTATTTTATTGTCTTATTTCGCCAATTTTAGCAACCTAAAAAAATATTGTAAAAAAGGTGATATAACTTTCTAAAAGTATTAAAATAGAAACATGCTACCAATTAAAAAGGCTGTAAAAAAAATGACATATATGCAAATGCATACTTTTATATTTGCAATCTTTTTTTTATTAATTTCTGTAGTGTTTTTATCTCTTATAGGAATTAATCGTGGTCTATTTTTTGGGTATGCATTAGGTGGTCTACTAATTTATTTTTTATTTAAATTAAACTGACTTTTTACGTATTTATTTCTAAGAAATAAAAAAACAAAATTGTATGCTTTATCGATTTTAAAATCAGTTTTATTTTTCTTAATTTTAGGTGCAATCGTGTACTTAATGTTTTTTATTAATACAGAGTACCTAAAACAAATACAGATTACCGAATATTCAGTATTGCAAGTATTAGATCAACCATTTAATTTCTTTGCATTTGCTGGAGGAATATTAACTAATGTTTTTGTGATTATCATCACAGAAATAGTTAATAAAAAAATAAGAAACTAAAAAGAAAGGAGATGAGCAGGATGGATACATTTTTAAAAGGTCTTTGAGTTTGAAATCAACCACAAATGTTATCGCTTGTAGTTACTGTTTTTATAGTACTAATTATTTGTTTAGTTGTCTATTTCAAAGTATCAAAAATTAAACCAAATGAAGCTCCGAAAGGTGTAGTGCTCATTGCTGAAGGTTATGTTAAGTTCATTGACAAAACTTTTGATGATGCAACTGGTGGAACACAAGTGCAAAATTCAAGATACTATATTTTGACTTTAGCTACTTTTATTCTAATCGGTAACCTTACAGCTGTCTTTGGTTTAGAACCGATCGTAACATCTTATTCAGTTCCGTTAACATTAGCTTTAATGAGCTGACTTGGTATCTTTGTTTGTGGTGCAGTGTACCGTAAGTGAAGATATCTAAAATCATTTATCAACCCACTTGATTTACCTGGTAAAGTATCTCCTCTTATTTCTCTTAGTTTTCGTATTTATGGAAATGTTATAGGAGGATCTACAGTTATTTTCTTATTTTATTCATTCTGTGGGTGAATATGGACAAAAGTAACAGGGTCAAGTAATCAACAATTCTTCTTTGGATTGATTTTATCACCTGCATTACACTTTTATTTTGACTTATTCGGCTCTACCTTACAAGCTTACATATTTTCACTTTTAACACTTGTATACTGAACTATTGAGTCAACTGCAGAAGAAGTTAAACCTAAAAAACTTAGAAAAGGCAAATCAAAAATTGTAAGAAGTAACAAAAACCTTAATTCACAATTATCACAAGCAATTTATTAAATAGAAAAGAGGATTAATTATGATTGAAACAGTAACAAAATTTTTAGAAGAAACTGCAAATAACACTACTCAAGCAGCTGCACAAAATGGTGGAGACATCAAATCAGGTCTTGTTGCTATTGGTGCAGGATTAGCTGCAATCGGTGTTTTAGGAACAGGTATCGGACAAGGTTATGCTGCTGGTAAAGCTGCAGAAGCTGTTGGAAGAAATCCTGAAGCAGAATCAAAAATCCGTTTAATGTTAATTATCGGTGTTGGTATTGCTGAAACAGCTGCTATTTATGCATTTATTATTGCTTTATTATTAATGTTCATTAAATAATAACTATGGTTCAAAATTTAATTTATCTTAAGCAAGAATCATTGAATCAACAAGTCCAAGAAAAATTCAACGGACTATTTCCGAGTGTTCCAATGATGATTGCTACTATCATCGCTTTTTTAATTGTGTTTTTATTACTTACATATCTTTTATATAAACCAGTTAAAAAGATGATGAAAAATAGAACAAATTTCATCCAAGAAAATATCAACAGTGCTATTAAACAAAAAGAAGACAGCTTACAAGTTTTAAACGATGCAAACGAAAAACTTAAAGAAGCTCACAAGCAAGCAGATAGCATTGTTAACAAAGCAAAAATAAAAGCTGGTGAAGTTTCTAAAACTTATATTGACAAAGCAAAAGCTGAATCATATAGATTACTTGAAGAAACTAACCAAGATATAGCGTTGCAAAAGAAAGAATTTGATGCTAATGCTAAAAAATATGTAATCCAAGTAGCTACAGAATTAGCAGAGAAAATCTTACGTAAAGAAATTTCTCCACAAACTCAAGATGAAATTATTAAAAACTATCTTGAATCAAGTGAGTAATTAACTTTCACAGCTATATAACTACGATAAAAGTAAAATAGCAAAACTTTTAAGATTTTATTATGTACAAAAAAAGAAATACATCTGCATATGCAGTAGCAATTTATGACTTGGTCAAAAAACAAGATAAATTTAAATTAATTCAACCTCAATTTGAGGCTGTTAAAGATTTAATTGACACAATTCCTGGTTTTATCGAATATTTAGGAAACGACTTAATTCCTGAAGCTGAAAGATTCAAAATAATCGATATGGCTTTTGATAAAAATCAATTTGACTATATTGTAATTAACTCAATTAAAGTTATAGTTCAAAGAAAAATGGTGTCTCAATTAAAAAACATCATCATTGAATATTTAAAGTTATCAAATGATGCATTAAGAATTCGTTATGTATTAGTTGAATCAGCTTTCCCATTAAGTGACGAGCAACTTCAACAGATCAGTGACAAACTTCAAAAAGTTACAAGACGTACAATTGAAATTCACAATGTAATTAACCCAAATATTATTAGTGGATTTAGAATTGTTTCTAAAACCGAAGTTATTGAAATGAACATACTACATGACTTAAACAAAATCAAAAACGAAATTATTTTTAAACAAAAAGAAAAGGAGGTGTAATTTATGGCTATCAAATTAGATGATATTTCTGCAATCATTAAAGAAAGAATTCAAAACATTGGTAAAGTAGCCGACAGATCAGAAATTGGTCAAGTTATCTCAATTGGTGATGGTATTGCTGTTGTATCAGGTCTTCAAAAGGTTAAAAACGCAGAAATCGTAGTTTTTGACAACGGTGTTTATGGACTTACTTTAAACCTTGAAGAAGAAACAGTTGGAGTTGCTTTATTTGGTGATGCTAACTCTGTTTCTGAAGGAGACATTGTTAAAAGAACAGGTCAAGTTATTGACGTAAATGTTGGTGATGCTCTTTTAGGTAGAGTTGTTAACGCCCTTGGAGAACCAATTGATGGTAAAGGTAAAATTCAAGGAACAATTAAAAGTGAAATCTTCAAAATTGCTCCTGGTGTTATGACAAGAGAAGAAGTTAACCAACCACTTGAAACAGGTATTATTGCGATTGACTCAATGATTCCAATCGGTAAAGGTCAAAGAGAGCTTATCATCGGTGACCGTCAAACTGGTAAAACAGCTATGGCTATTGATGCTATCATCAACCAAAAAGGTAAAAACGTTAAGTGTGTTTACGTAGCAATTGGACAAAAGAACTCAACAGTTGCGCAAATTGTTAATAAACTTAATGAATTTGGTGCACTTGATTACACAGCAGTAGTTGTTGCAGGAGCTTCAGAATTAGCTCCACAACAATACATTGCTCCATATACAGGAGTTACTATTGCAGAATACTGAATGTCTCAAGGACAAGATGTATTAATTGTTTATGATGATTTATCAAAACACGCAGTTGCATATAGAACACTTTCACTTCTTTTAAGAAGACCACCTGGTCGTGAAGCTTACCCTGGAGATGTTTTCTACTTACACTCTCAACTTTTAGAGCGTGCAGCTAGACTTAACAAAGAAAATGGTGGAGGTTCAATTACTGCTCTTCCAATCATTGAAACTCAACAAGGGGATATTTCAGCTTACATTCCAACTAACGTAATTTCAATTACAGATGGTCAAATTTTCACAAAAGAATCACTATTTAACTCAGGACAAAGACCTGCTGTTGATATTGGTTTCTCAGTTTCTCGTGTTGGTTCAGCTGTGCAAATTAAAGCTATGAAACAAGTTGTTGGTTCACTTAAACTTGAACTTGCTCAATACAACGAAATGTTAGCTTTTGCTCAATTTGGTTCAGACCTTGATGAGTCAACTAAATCAATTTTAGAACACGGTGCTAAAGTATATGAACTTTTAAAACAAGAACAATACTTTGCGATTTCACAAGTTACACAAGCTATTATTCTTTTAGGAGTTAAAGAAAGAATTATTAACCCACTTCCAAAAGAATACATTAAAGAATACAGAGATAACGTTATTGCATTTGTAAACAAAACAGCTGAAGGTATGGAACTTTTCTCAAACATTGCTTCAAAAGGTTTATTCACACCTGAAGACTACCAAACAACAGAAAAAGTATTGGTTAAGATAGTACAAAACATCATCGCTACAATTCCTAACTATGATCCTAAGTTGCATAAAGCATTTCCTAAAAAATACAATGACTTACTTAAATAATTAAAATGGCAAACTTAAATTCAATTAAAAATAGAATTAATGTAATTAACAATACCAAAAAGATTACTAATGCTATGCAATTAGTATCAACTGCTAAATTACGTAGAATTAGAACTGAATTTGAAAGTATTGAAACGTATTTAAATTCACTAAACGAAATGTTTAGAGAATTAGCATCACACGTTGAACCAAGAGAGTTTTACTCAATTTTCCCTAAAAACACTAATGTTGATTCTGATTTACACATCATCATCACATCTGATTTAGGATTATGCGGTTCATACAATACTAATATTGTTAAATTACTTAAAGAAACTCTTAAACCAAGTGACAAAATCATTGTGCTTGGAGGAAAAGGACTTGCTCTATTACATTCATTTAAATATGATGAACAAGTCATTTCTAAATACACAGAACTAGGAGATAAAATCTCTTATGAACTTAGTTCTGTTGTATCTAAAAAAGCTTTTGAAGAATATTCAAACAAAAGAGTTGCTAACATTTACATCTATTACACAGAATTTATCAACAACATTACACAGGAAGCTAAAAAACTTAAACTCTTCCCACTAGACATTGAATCTGAAAATGCTAGTGTGCAAGCTAGAAACACAATTGAATTTGAACCTAACTCAGAAGTGGTGCTTAAAAACTCAATTCCACTTTACTTAGCAAGTATGGTTTATGGACTTGCTACAGGTTCAAAAGTTTCAGAAATCGCTTCAAGACGTAATGCTATGGAAAATGCTACAAATAATGCAACAGACTTAGTTGATGAGTTAAGATTACAATTTAATAGAAAACGTCAAGGTAACATAACTCAAGAAATCAATGAAATTGTAGCTGGTGCAGATGCTACTTAATTAAAATAAGGAGGAATGAATGGTAAAAAACAAAGGAATTATCGTTCAAATCTTAGGTCCAGTTGTGGACGTTAGATTTGAAGAAGGAAAGTTACCTCACTTACTTAATGCTGTTGAATTAGAACATGATGGAAAAGTTTACACATTCGAAGTTGCTCAACACATTGGGGATGATACAGCTCGTACAATCTCAATGGTTTCTACAAATGGACTTCAAAGAGGAATGGTTGTAACTGACACAGGTGCACCAATTTCTGTACCTGTAGGAAACGTTGTTTTAGGTAGAATGTTTGACGTTTTAGGGAACCCAATTGACAACTTACCTTTACCAAAAGAAATTGAAAGAGATCCTATCCACGCACCAGCGCCTTCTTATGAAGAACAAAAAACTTCATCAGAAGTACTTGAAACAGGAATTAAAGTTATTGACTTACTTATTCCTTATGCAAAGGGTGGAAAAATTGGTCTTTTTGGTGGAGCTGGAGTTGGTAAAACAGTTCTTGTTCAAGAGCTTATTAACAACATAGCTACAGAGCACAATGGACTTTCAGTATTTGCTGGAGTTGGGGAAAGAACACGTGAAGGAAATGACCTTTACTATGAAATGAAAGCTGCAGGAGTTTTAGATAAAACTGCACTTGTATTTGGACAAATGAACGAACCACCTGGGGCACGTATGAGAGTTGCTCTTACAGGTCTTACAATGGCTGAGTACTTTAGAGATAAACAAAATCAAGACGTACTTTTATTCATCGACAACATCTTTAGATTTACACAAGCTGGTTCAGAGGTTTCTGCTCTTTTAGGGCGTATGCCGTCAGCTGTTGGTTACCAACCGACACTTGCTACAGAAATGGGTGCGCTTCAAGAAAGAATTACTTCAACACGTAGAGGTTCAATTACATCAGTTCAAGCTGTTTATGTACCTGCTGATGACTTAACTGATCCAGCACCTGCTACAACTTTCACTCACTTAGACGCTAAAACGGTTCTTGACCGTGGAACAGCAGCACTTGGAATTTATCCAGCTATTGACCCACTTAACTCTTCATCAAGATTACTTGATCCATTAATTGTTGGATATGAGCACTACGAAACAGCTCAAGAAGTTGTTGCAATCTTACAAAGATTCAAAGAACTTCAAGATATTATTGCAATCTTAGGAATGGGTGAATTATCTGAAGAAGATAAGAAAATTGTTAGCAGAGCAAGAAGAATTAGACAATTCTTATCTCAACCTTTCACAGTTGCTGAAAAATTCAGTGGTATTAAAGGTAGATATGTTCCATTATCTGAAACAATTAGAAGTTTCAAAGTTATTCTTTCAGGTGAATTAGATAACCTTCCAGAAGAAATGTTCAGATATGCTGGAAGCATTGATGATGTTATTGAACGTTACAAAAAATATCAAGAAGAAAATAACATTTCAACTGAATCATCAACAGATAAAAAATAATGAATAATACAACTCATTTATTAATCACAGTACCATCAGGTGTATTTTATGAAGGTGATGTAAACATTGTTACATTAAAAACAGCATCAGGTTACATCGGGCTTCAAGCTAATAGAACACCACTTTTCTCAAACATTGAAATTTGCAACTTATCAATCAAACCTGAAAATGGTGAAGAAATTCGTTGCTACATCGGTGGTGGTCTTGTATATGCTGATGAGAAAAAAGTATCAATCATAACAGATGATATTATCAATGTTAAAAACATTGATGTCCAAAGAGCGCTTCGTGACCGTGATAAACTTATTAAACAAATCGAAGAGGCTTCACACAATGATTCAGTAAACAAAACAAAATTAGAGTCTAAACTTAAAAAAGCTCTTTTTAAAATTGATGCATACAATTTATTCAATAAGTAATATTTGCAACCTTTTTTAGGTTGCTTTTATTATGCACTTGATGTAAAAAAGGAAAACAAAAAAAGTTGCTATTAACAACTTTCTTTCATATGGGGCGAACGACGGGATTCGAACCCGCGCATGATGGGACCACAACCCACTGTGTTAACCACTTCACCACGTTCGCCATAAGTAAAACTATTATACCACTATTTTATGCATCTAGTAAACAATTTAATTAATTTTTAGACCTTATTTTAAGGTGTTAAAATCTATTTTCAACATTATAAAAATGATATAAAATTTATTTTATTTAAGGAGTATATTATTATGACTGAAAGAGATAAATACATAGACTTATTAGTAAAAATTGTTGATGCGTTCGGTGGGCTTGACAATATTACTTCATTCAATAATTCAGCATCACAATTAAGATATGATGTTAAAAACGTTTCATTAGTTTCAAAAGCAGATTTTGAACAATTAGGTGCTACATCAGTTAAAATTTTCGAAGCACAAAAACACGTTCAAGTGGACTTACCAAATGCAGAGGCTTTAAATGCACTTATCAAAATTAACAAAGACTTAATTTCAACAATGTGTAAATCAGTTGAAGTTTCAACTGTTTCAACATCAAATAATGCTACAGCATCTACTCAAGCAGTTTCAGAATTAGAAATCTTAGCACCTGCTTCAGGACACATTGTTTCACTTGAATCATTAAATGATGGTGTATTTTCAAATGATTTAGTTGGAAAAGGATTTGCAATCAAATTAGATGGAACATCAGGGAAAATTGTTGCTCCATTTGATGGAAAAATAACAATGCAACCAGCAAGTAAATCACAAGTTATCTTATCTAACACATCATTAGGTGTTGAAGCTGTTATTGTTTTTGGTTTAAACTCATACAAATTAGATGGAATTGGTATGGATGCTAAAGTTTCATTAAACCAAGAAGTTAAATCTGGAGATGAATTAATCGTTTTAGATTTAAACAGATTCAAAGCAGAAAACATTGATCAAGAAATTATTTTTGCATTAACAACTGATTCAAAATTACAAAACTTTAAAAACTTAGAACACAAAAACATCAAACATTCAGAAGTTATTGCTAAATTAGTTTAATCTTTAGATTAAACTGAGTTGTAAATCAGAGCAGAAAAAATCTGTTCTTTTTTATTTATTAAAAAAATATTTTTCTGGTGATATATATCCCAAAAAAGTTTTAAAATAAAAGTACCTCATTATTTTGATATTTAATGAGGTAACCTGGAATTAGAAAATATAAACTCTTTGATAGCATCTCTTTTTCCGGGACACAAGCACCGTTTAAATGGTGCTTGTCTTTTTTTGTATTACAATTTTATATTATGAGTAAAAGTAAGAATACCAAAGGACATAGATGATTTAGTCACACAGAATTATTGACAGGTTTTATAGATCTGAAAACACGAGAAATTCACAAAGTCTTAATTTCAAATTCACTTTTAAAAAAGTTTGATAATTCAAATTCAAATATTAAGGATAATTTTTCATCATTTTCTGATAGTGATTTTACTGATAAGGAAATTTTTGAGAATGTTCAAGAATTATTCAATAGCAAGCAGACTGAAGTGGATTTTTCGACTTTATATCGAAACTCAAACAATGAAGAAAAAACTAAATATGAAATATATACTGATGCCATTGAAAAATTAGCTGTTCAAAAAATAACTGATGTTACAAAAGCGGCGAATTTTAAAGGTAAAATGCCAGAATACTTATTTAAAGCTATATGTTTCACAGATTCCAAAGTAAAGAATTGAGAAAAGTTTAACATTGATGACATATTGGAAAAAGATGAGGAATTTATAAAAAATAAAAAGGTTACTGAGTTTTTGAAAAAATTCTTTGAAAAGGGAAAAGATAACTTTGCAAATTATCCTGCTAGAAATCACAAATATTTCAATTGTGAAAAATTTGAATCAGATAATCCTGTATTATGATTTGTATATTACTTTTTGAAACTAATATTTCGCGATGAATCACTTGTGAAAATATTCAATGAGAGTGAGATGCAAAGATTATGATGATATATTATTTGTGGCAATAAAACAGAAGATTATCCTAATTCACTTACATTTATTCTTGCAAATTACTATCATTTTTATGCTGAAACATCTTTATATCTTAAGGCATTAGAAATTTCTGATTTTAATCACATAGACTCAACTGAAGGAACATTTTCAGATAAAAAGTTTATGGTTGATTTAGATAACGTAAATATATTGAAGCCATTTATTTACGATTTCAAGACGTATTCTGATTCCAACTATCTAAAAAGTGACCGAAATATTCATCAATTATGTTGGTATATTTACATTCTTATTAATAATAAAACTAACAAATATAACTCATTAATTGAAAGTATTGAATTTAAACCTGAGAAACCTACTGAAACAAATGCTATTGTTTGTGATCATCAGCTACCTGCTGAAAGCAATAATGCTCAAGTTAAAAAGCAGATCTCTGTTAAAACTGATCTTATGAATGAACTTGCAAATAGAATTAGTGCTCAAAGAAAAAATGCGAAGGGTAAAGCTGCTTGAACTTCCTTAGGAGCTATATTAACATTAATTTTGGTAGGAATTCTTCTTGGTATTCTAAAAGCGGTCGGGTTAATGTAACTAGGTTGATAAAAGTAAGATAGAAAATCTAAAAAACTGTTTTTCTACCTTATTTCAGCTCAATATGCATCGTGAATTTGTTTTTATTAAAAGTATATTAAAAATTCCTATCGCTTCAGCAGTGATAGGAATTTTTAATAATTATTAATTTTAGTTTTTTGATTCTTGTTCTAAAATTGATTTTTCTTTCTTGAAACGACCTAAGAATTTTTGGATTTTTGGTCTCATGTGACTTACAAATTTTGGTGTAACAAAGTATAAACATAAAGCATATAAGATTACACAAACACCAAATACGACAGTTACATCATAAGGGAATAATAGTCATTTTGGTTGTCAACTAACTTCAGCTTTCTCTGTTCCTTCGTTAACATTAATCATTCTAGGAACTCAAAATAGTGTGATTATAATTCCAATAATGAACACATAGTTAACAAGTCTTCAAACACTCATTTTTTCTTTGAAAACAACAAAGAACCCAAATGATAAAACTAAAATTGGAAAGAAAATTGATGCTAATATACGTGCATAAAGAGGTACATTATAAACAGAATTTGGAACGATTCTATCTCAAGGTATGATATTTCCACTTGTTAAAATCATTGCAGCTGCTAAAACTCAAAATATTACTAAAAATGATATGTATCAACCATTAATTGGTTTTCTAGCTTTCTTTTCGTTTTTGTTTTCTTGTTTTTTATTATTCACGAGAATCTCTCAATCTCATCATTTTTAGGATAAATTCTGCAACAGGCATTGTTGTTGTTTCTTGTTTACCATATTCACGGTATGAAACAGTTTCATTTAATCTTTCAGCTTCTCCAACAATGATTTGGAATTTAGATTTTGACATTTGTGCTTCACGCACTTTTTTACCTAAACGTTCTTCACGGTCGTCAAATTTAGATCTAAAGTCTGCATTGAATAATAATTGGTTGATGTCTGATGCGTATTTAACATCTTCTGGATTATTTGTAACAGGGATAACTGTGAATTGTTTTGGTGCTAATCAGAATGGAAGCACACCTTTTGTTTGTTCTAAAAGAATTGAAACAAAACGTTCATATGTTCCAATAAGACCTCTGTGGATCATAACCGGACGTTCTTCTTGATTGTCTTTGTTTGTGTATGTAATATCAAATCTTTCAGGTAATAAGAAGTCAAGTTGTAATGTAGAAACTGTGATTTCGTGTCCTAAAGCTGTAAAGATTTGAATATCCATTTTAGGTCCATAGAAAGCAGCTTCTCCGATTTTTTCTTCGTATTTAACACCTAATTCATTAAGCACATTTCTAAGTTCATTTTCAGCTTCATTTCACATCTTGTCATCTGAATAGTACTTATCTGTGTTTTCAGGATCTCTTAAACTTAAAGAAACATAACTAATTTGAATTTTAAAGATTTCTAATGTTTCTTTAATTAATTGATACATTGATTTGAATTCTTGAGCAATTTGATCTTTTCTAACAAATAAGTGCCCTTCTGTTAGAAGCATTCCTCTAACACGTTCAAGACCTGTAAGAGCACCTGATTTTTCATATCTGTAAAGTTGTGATTGTTCTGAATATCTAATTGGTAAGTCACGGTATGAACGTTTTTCTGTGTTGTAGCAAATAATGTGGTGAGGACAAGTCATTGGACGTGCAATTAACTTTTCGTTTTCAAGCACAACTGGTTTAAACATATCATCTTTGTAGTGAGCTAAGTGTCCTGAAATTTTGTAAAGTTCTTCTTCTCCAAAGTGTGGTGTTAAAACTTCTGTGAAACCATATTTTCTGTCCATTTTAAGAACAAGGTTTCTAATTTCATTGTGAATGTACATTCCATCTTCTAATCAGAATGGTAACCCTTGACCACCTAATTTGTTGAATGTGAATAATTTCATTTCTTTACCAATTTTACGGTGGTCTCTTTCTTTTCTATCTTTAAGGATTTCTAAGTATTCTTCAAGTTCTGTTGCTGTATCTCAAGATGTTCCATAAATTCTTGTTAATTGGATGTTATCTGAATTTCCTCTTCAGTATGCACCAGCTAAGTTAAGTAATTTAAAGTGTTTAATGTGTTTTGTGTCTTCAACGTGTCCACCAGCACATAAGTCAGCAAAGATTGTTTCATTACTTAAAGGATCTACAAGAGCATAGAATGTAACTTCTTTACCTGCTGCTACTAATTCATCATAAAGTTCTTTTTTGTAAGGTTTACCTTCAAATGAATATTCATCAATTGAAACTTGCTTCATAACTAAATTTCTTGAAGCAAGTTTTTTCATAAACTTTTCAATTTTAGGTAATTCTGTTTCTGAAAGTGGTTCAGCAAATTCAAAGTCATAGTAAAAACCTTCTTCAGTAGCTGGACCAAATCCTAATTTAACATTTGGATAAAGTTTTTCAACAGCTGCACCAAGTAAGTGACTTGTTGTATGGTTAAGTTTTTTGTTAGCTTTCATATTAATTTACCTCTTATTTATCATTTTTGGGTTTTGTCAATGAGGAATAGAGTCCCATTTTTTTCATTAACTTGTTTAAATTATAATCTGCGAT
The DNA here is from genome assembly GCF_034863245.1 of Mycoplasma sp. 2248. Classification (NCBI taxonomy): domain Bacteria; kingdom Bacillati; phylum Mycoplasmatota; class Mollicutes; order Mycoplasmatales; family Mycoplasmataceae; genus Mycoplasma; species Mycoplasma sp. 2248. The sequence continues at coordinate 1,148 of NZ_JAYFFC010000009.1, read as the reverse complement.
TTTAGAAGCTCTAATTGCTCCTTCATCAGTTATTTTGTCAACTTCTTTTAAAGCTGCATTGTATTTTGATTGAATATAAATTAAAAGATTTTTAACTGATGTAGCAACTGCTTCTTTAAATTCTTTATAGTTTTTATCTTTAAATAATTCTTCTGTTTGTTCAAGTGTTATGTTGTTTAATGAAGCATAGATATTAAGTAAGTTTAAAATACCAGGTTTATCATTTGAAATATATACTTTACCTTCTGAGTCAGTAACTGCTTTCATAATCTTGTTGTAAGCTTGCTGTGGATCTTCAAGTAAGTAAATGGTTGATTTGGTACCATGTTCACTTTTTGACATTTTAGCAGTAGGATCAGTAAGTGATTTAATTCTTGCTCCAACTTTAGGAACAACTCCGTTAGGAATTGTGAAGTTAGCATTGTATTTTGAATTAAATCTTTCAGCAATGTTTCTAGTTAATTCAAGGTGCTGAGTTTGATCTTCGCCAATAGGAACCACATCAGGGTTGTATAAAAGAATATCAGCTGCCATTAATACTGGATACATTAAAAGACCAGTAGGTATTTTAGAAGTCCCGTTAGCTTGTTTGATTTGTTGTGACTTATCTTTGAATTGGGTCATTCTTTGCAATTCACCAATTGTGGTTTCTGATGTACAAAGTCAATTCATCATTCCGTGTGCACTAACTTGTGATTGATAGAAAATTGTTACATTTTCTGGATTAAGTCCACAAGCTAAATAAAGTGCAACAATGGTTTTTCTTGCTTTTTTAAGTTCAACTGGATCGACACTTCCAGTTGTAAGTGCGTGTAAGTCAGCTACAAAAATGTATGATTCATAATCGTTCTGCATTTGCACAAAGTTTCTAATTGCACCAATGTAATTACCTAATGTTAAATCACCAGTTGGTTTTATTCCACTTAATAATTTTTGTTTCATAACACTCCTTAACTAATTAATAAAGTTATTTATTAATTATATTGTTTTTTAAATAATGTATATTCATTTTGTTGATTGATTTTACAAATGCAAATAGCTGAATTAATCAAACAAAATTAATTAATAAATTAAGCAAAAATATGCAAAATAATAAACTGGGACACGAAATATGGACAATCCATATTTCGTGTTTTTTGTATAGGAGA
>NZ_JAYFFC010000008.1:0-30301 GCF_034863245.1 Mycoplasma sp. 2248 | reverse complement strand
TATCTAGTTTTCAAAGAACTTCTTTGCTATCAAAAGCATGAATATTATAACACTAAATTAATTTCTCAAAATTTTTTTTAATTTTTTTAATGTTGAATAAAAAAACACAACTAGTTAATAATTACTAGTTGTGCCACTTAATAATTAGCTATCTAAAATTTTCTTCTCAGTCTATTTTTATTGCCCCTCTAAAATTGACTTATTTTAAATTTCTATATTATATATATTGATTGGTTTTATTGTATTCTCTCTTTTAGTGTTTAATTCAATAATTACAGCATTTAACTGTGTGTTATTTTCGCTGACAGTAAATTTCTCCCTACTGTTATATCTCATTTTTTTATAAACTTCCTCAAAGTTTGCACCGATTGCCGCATTCATAGGACCAACCATACCTACATCAGTAATATATGTAGTTCCTTTTGGTAAGATCCTATAATCATTAGTTTGAACATGTGTATGTGTTCCAACTACTGCATCGACAACTCCATCTAAATATAGACCCAGTACATTTTTCTCACTTGTTGTTTCAGCATGGAAATCAACAAAATTAAAGTCCACAGATTCTTCTTCCATAATAGAATCCATAGCATCAAAAAAGTTATTTGCACTTTCTTGTTCTCATGGACTAAGTAGATTATTAAAAGTTATACCCAACAAACTAATAACTCTTAGTTTAGAATTTTTAACCTTAAATATCTTAGCCCCACTTCCTTGATAGCCTTTATCTATGTTTAATGGTCTAATTATGTTATTCTCATTTTCTAATAGTTCATAAATTTCCTCATTAGCTCATACATGGTTTCCCATAGTAAATGCATTTATCCCTAATTCTGAAAGTTTTAAATAATCTGTTTTATTAAGGCCTTTTCTTCCAGAAATGTTTTCCCCTTGAGCAATGATGAAATCTATTTTGTATTTTTCTTTTAAAGTTCGGATATATTTTTCTACAGTTTTAATTCCTGGTTCTCCAAAAATATCTCCAAAAAATAGTATTCTAATTTTCTTATTTCTTTGCTTAGTCAAGTTCATATAGCAATTATATGACTAACAAATTAAATGTTTAACTTATTTTTAACATTTAATTTTAGTTAAAATTGCTTCTCTTAACTCATTATCATTTTCAATATAATCGTGCATATTTTTCTTTCCTTGAGCTATATTTTTGCCATTATAGCTATATCAAGAACCTTTTTTCTCAATTATTTTTTCTTCGACTGCGACATCAACAAGTTCTGAAAGCTTATCAATACCTTTCGAAAATATCAATTCGCTCTGAGCAGACGTATAAGGGGCTGATAATTTATTTTTAACGACCTTGAACCTAATTTCAGTTCCTGTATTTGATTTTCCATCTGTAATAATCGATCCTTTCCTTACTTCAACTCTTATACTTGAATAAAATTTAAGAGCACGTCCTCCCGGTGTTGTTTCTGGACTACCAAAAATAACTCCAATTTTTTCCCTCATTTGATTTATAAATAAGATTGTTGTCTTATTCTTATTTGAATTTCCTGTGATTTTTCTAAGTGCTTTTGACATTAATCTTGCTTGAGCACCAATTTGTTGATCGCCCATTTCTCCATTTAATTCAGCTTCTGGAACTAATGCAGCAACACTATCGACCACAATTAAGTCAATGAATCCTGATTTAGCTAGTGTATCGACAATTTCTAACGCTTGTTCTCCTGAACTTGGTTGAGATAAAATTAATTTATCTAGTTGAACACCAATTCTTTTAGCATATTCAGGATCTATTGATTGTTCTGCATCTATAAATGCAGCTAAACCTCCATTCTTTTGAACTTCAGCTATAGTATGTAGTGCTAAAGTTGTTTTACCACTACTTTCAGGACCATAGATTTCAATAATCTTCCCTTGTGGAAAACCACCTATACCTAAGGCTCTGTCTAGAACATAGCTACCACTATGTATAGTTTGTATATTTATTTCAGGTTTTTCACCTAAGATCATTATTGAATCATTACCAAACCTTTTTTCAATTTCATTTAAAACTGATTTTGCATTTTTCATTAATGTTGCATAATCAGGAATCGGAATGGTTGTTTCGATTTCTGTTAAATTCATTTTTCACCTCCCATTCTAATTACACAACTTTTTTAAGAAAATTTATCGCTCATTCCAAAACTGAACTAAAAAAGAACCACAAGTATCATAGTATAAATTCCCGGTTAACTATGATGACTTGTGGTTCATTTTTTATAATAACTGCAATAAAATAAAAATTAAAAATTTTTCGTTAAATGTAAAAAAATTTTAAAAAATCAATTATTTACGAATATTTAAAGCTTCAATCACTTCGTTGTATTTTTCAAAATTTGTTTCTTTTAAATGTCTTAAAAGAACTTTACGATGTGAAATTTTTGCTAAGAAGCCTCTTCTAGAATGATTATCTTTTGGGTTGTTAGCAAAGTGAGGTTTTAAAAGTTCGATATCTTCTGTTAAGATAGCGATTTGAACTGCTATATTTCCAGTATCTTTAGAATTTTTACCGAATTTTTCAGTTAATTCTAATTTTCTTTGTTTTGAAACCATAATATCTCCTTCTAATTTGAAATTATTATGTTTATAACCCAGATGTTTTATATATCAAAACTCCGAGCTATAAATTTGTGTTTTATATGAAAAAATCTGATATTTCCTAGTATCTGTAAGTTTTATTTAATAATTACATATTGCAATTATTTTTAATTATATAACTTTTTAATTAAATTGCTTTAATTCTAAATCTAATTTAATAATTAAATAATATTTCTTTAGATTTTGCAATATCAGTGTCACTTAAAAATGCTTCATATTCATTTTTAATTAATCTAACTACTTTTCTGAATTCAATAACTATTTGACTATCTGCTAAATCTTCAAGTTCAAAGTTAAATAAATCTAAATAAATCGAATGATCCAAATCAATTAATATGCTTGAATATATTACTAAATCTTCAAAATAAATCACACCTGAATATACACCTGGATGAATGTTTACTAAATTTGCAGATTTTGTGATTATTAAATCTGAATTTACATTACAACTGATTGCATAATTGAAAACTAATAATGAATTAACAAAATCTAAATCACCAAACTCTATGCTTTCCTTTAGTTTTGATGTACTGATTTTTACATTTTCAATTTTCTGAGTTGGCTCAGTAATAAATGAATAATTTTCATTTAAAGTATTCTCATTTTTTGCAAGTTCAAAATTATAACTTGCTCGATGACCGCATTTGTAATCTTCACCAGATATAAATGTGACTTTTTTATTTTGACCTAATTTATTTAAAAATAAAATTCCATCTCAATTTCTGATCGCTTCAAAATCAAGTTCAATAATTGAATCTAAATCCAATTGAGTAAGCTGCATATATTTTGCATTTTTATCTGTAAAACTAGTTCCATTATCTTTTGGCAGCAATTTGTCAGAATTAAAACAAACTAAAATAACTCTGTTATCTTCATTTTGTTTTTTTAATTCAATAGCCTTTTTATAGAGTTGATAGTGACCTAAATGAAATGAATTAAATTCACCCAAAAGAAAAATATCATTATCTTTTGTCTCAAAATCATCTAAATCATAGATTAATAAATCTTCCATATTAAATCAAACCTAATTCTTTTAATTTTAAATATGCTCCATCGTATTCTGCATCTAACATAATTTCATCAGCATATTTTTTAACACTGTTACTTGTAGTTTCTGTAGTTACACCAATATAAGCTTTTTGTAGCATATCAACATCATTTGCTCCATCACCAAAGGCAATTAAGTTTTCTTGCAATGTGAAACCAAGTCTTTCACACAACACTTCTAAAGCAGTACTTTTCATACAGTTTTTTGGACTAATGAAAATTCCATTACTTCAAGTTGAAGACACTTCCATTGATAAATTGTTGTCTTCGATGAATTTTTGCATTTCCTTACCTAATATTTTTGCATCAGGTGTGTTAATTGTAATCATATATAAATCATCATTTGATAGTTCTTTTTCATCAAAATCATAATAATTAGTCATAAACGGTCTAATAAATCAAGATCTTAAATCCATTGTAGGCGACTTAAAGACTTTATCAAAATCAGTTACTGCAAATGCAACAATTTTATCTTTGTATGCATTATAAAACTTAACAACATCTTCTTTAAGAAGAGTATTTTTGTAAATAAATTTCTCGGTTTCAAGATCATAAATAAATGATCCATTTGCTCCTACAAAGTAATTTGGTTGAAGAACTTTTAAAAAATCTCCAATTGTTGCGAATTCTCTTGCTGTAGCTAAAACTGAAACAATTCCATTTTGTTTTAATAATGGAAAAATTTTTCTTGTATTTAATGAAAATTCTCTGATCCCTTTAGCTAATAATGTCCCATCAATATCAAATGCAGCTACTTTAATATTATCTTTGATTGTTTTCATATAAATTTATCCTTTCGATCGAAACTTTTCTAGGTTTAAAAATACCTTTTATTACTTGACCAATGGCTCAAACTTCATTTTCATTTGGCGAATAAAGTAGGTAATCACCATCTTCTTTTTCAACTTTAAATTCATTACCATTTTTAATGAATTTAAAAATTTCATTATTTGAAATCATTTTTTTTAGATTTAATAATTTATCAATTTGAATTTGTTCATAGTGTTCTTCAGATAAGCCATCAACAGAAACATTTCCACAGCTTACTCTTTTTAAATAAGTCATTACACAATTTGTTCCTGCCTTTTGTGCCGTATCAACTAAAACACTTCTAACGTAGGCCCCTTCAGAAACTTTTAATTCAACTGTTGCTTCTTGAGTTTGCTCATAAAAATCAATTAAATTGTAAGTGAATATTTCTATTGGTTGTTTTCTTAATTCAACTTCCTTTTGCTCTCTTGCATACTCATATGCTTTCTTACCATTTATCTTTTTTGCGCTATATATAGGTGGTATTTGAAATTTTAACGTTTTAACGTACTCCATTGCTTCAAGAAATTCTTGTTTTGTAATTGGTTTATTATTTAGCATTTCAACCTTACCATCAACATCATACGTGTCGCTTTTGTAATTGAATTTACATTTTGCTATATAAGTTTTAGTTTTGTCAGCAATATAAGGCAACAATTTAGTTTCGAAATCTGTTGCAAAAATTATTAAACCGCTTGCTAATGGATCTAAAATTCCAGAATGGCCTATTTTTTTGGCACCCAATTCTTTTTGTAAACCTCTAATAGTTTTATTTGAAAAATCGCCACTTTTTTTATGATATTTGTAAAACATAATGCACCTACTTTTAGTATTTAAATTTTATAAGAAAAAATAATATTAATTTAATATTATTTGCAAAGTTATTCAATCACAAAAGTGCTATAATACTTTCAACTATGAATACATCTAAAAATCCAATTATTATTTTCACTGGACCTAGTGGTGTAGGAAAAGGGACAGTTGAAAGATTATTATTCGAATACGATGAGTTAAACTTATCGTTATCTTGTTCTGCTACAACGAGACTTCCTAGAGAAGGGGAGTTAGATGGTATTCATTACTATTTCATTGATAGAGATAGATTCAGAGACAAAATTAAAAGTAGAAAATTTCTTGAATTTTCTTACCATTTAGATAATTATTATGGAACTTTATATTCTGAGTTAGATAAGATTCATAAAAAACATAAAGTGCCTATGTTAGAAATAGAAACAAATGGTGCTAAACAAGTTATTAAGAAGTTCACTCAAGATACAAGAGAAGCTGATAAATACCACTTAATAACTATATTTTTAGCTCCACCATCAGTTGATGATTTAAGAAAAAGAATTTTAAACCGTGGTTCTGAAAATCCACAAACTCTTAAGAGTAGACTTAAAAAAGCTGAAGAAGAAATTGCTGATTCACACATTTTCCAATACATTGTTGTAAATGATGTTCCTGAAAGAGCGGCAGAAGAAATCAGAAGCATTCTACACAAGGAGCTTGGAATTGAGTAGTTTCTATTTTGAATCATTACAAGGTATTAGACCTAAAAACGATGATAGAGTAGCTGTATTTGAAAATGATACAGCTTATTTATCTATTCTATGTGATGGAATTGGTGGACAACCACACGGTGACACGGCTGCTCAAACAATAATTTCAAGATTTAAAACAGAATTTGAAAGCATTGGAACTCTTAATTCAGCAATTGCTATTGAATATTTTATAAAAAACACATTCGACAAAGTTCATAATGATTTTTACAACTTAATCAAAGAAGATCCATCAAAATTTACAATGGGTTCAACTTGTGTTGGATATTATTTTTCTAAATTGTTAAATTCACTTGTGATTTTTAACATCGGTGATAGTAGATGTTATTTATTAATTAAAAAATCTAAAAAAACAGAACTTAAGTTGATGACAAGAGACCACAACTTATTAAATAAGCTTACTGAAGAAAATAAAGATTCATCAACTTTTTCAGATAGCTATTTAAGATTACTTGTTAATGCTATTAGTTACAATAACAAAAAACATTTTGATGTTGACTTATTTGTTTTAGATCCAAAATCATTAAATATTATTGAGTGAATTGTATTAACTTCAGATGGTATTCACGAATTTGTTTCAACTTCAAAAATTGAAAATATTTTAACATCAACCAATTGTCCTGAAGAGGCTACTAAAAAGATAGTCTCAGAGGCACAAAAGAATAAATCAAGTGATAATATGAGCATAGTTTTACAAAGATTGAGAGGTACAAATGAGTAAATCAAACGAACAAATTAACTTAAATCCTCAATCTAATATTTATAAAAAATACGATGTTCAAAGAATTCTTGGAACTGGAGGAATGGGAACTGTTTTTTTGGCTACATTCAAGAATGATAAAAACAAAAAAGTAGCAATTAAATATTTAAATAATATTTTTAATGAAACTGAAGCTAAAAGATTTGAAGATGAAGCTAAATTACTTTCAAAAGTAAAATCTAAGTACTTACCAAGTTTTTATGAGCATCATAAAAGTTCAACTGAAGAATACTATGTTATGGAATATATCAGTGGTTTGACATTGCACGACCACATTCGAAAACATACATCCTTGAGTGCTAAAAAAGCAAGATCATACATTATGGAAATCGCTGAAGGAATAGGCGAACTTCATGTGCATGGAATTATTCACAGGGATATAAAAAGTCAAAATATCATAATTACTAATGACCAAAAAATTAAAATCCTAGACCTTGGCATTTCATTAACTCCTGAATCACAAAGATTAACAAGAGAAAATGCAGTTATTTGTAGCCCGTATTATGCAGCACCTGAATACTCAATTAAAAACCACAAAATAACAAAAGCTGTTGATATTTATGCTTTAGGTGTTTTATTGTTCGAAATGTTAACGGGAACTTATCCATACAAAAGCGAACATGAACATGAAACAATAACATTGCATTATAAAGGTACATTCCCATCAGCCAGAAACTTTACTGATATCCCTCAAGCATTGGATAATGTCATTTTGAAAGCTACAGCTAAAAAACCTGCAGATAGATATCAAACTGTTTTTGAATTTAAAAAAGCCGTCAGCGAATCGCTTGATTCCTCAAAAATGTTTGAGACACCATTGAAACCTGGTAAAGCTAAACAAAAGAAAAAACTTAGCAATATTATTAATAGCAATGCTTTCCTAATTACAATGATTGTTATTATTCTTGTAATAATTCTTGGAGTAGTTTTATGATTTACAATTTGAGGTAGCAATTAATGATTTACAAAGTCACAAAAATTGTCGCAGGAATTTACACATTGCAAAATAATCAAGGTGAGATTTTAAATATACCTGCTGCAGGTAAATTAAGATACCAAAATCAAACACCTATTGTTGGAGATAATGTTTTAGTTGAGAATAATCAATTAAAGGAAATCTTAGAAAGAAAAAACGAATTCATAAGACCCAAAGTTGCAAACGTTGATCAAATGATTGTTGTAATGTCTGTTAAGGATCCACAATTTCAATTTTTTTTAGTTGATAAATATCTTGCGATTATTGAATTTAAGAAAATTAAGCCAATTATCTTTTTAACCAAGACTGATTTGGATTCTGAATACTCTAGAGAAATTTATGAGTATTACTCAAATATGGGTTATAAAGTATTTTTAATCGATAATCTAAAACCATCAAGCTACATAAATGAAGTTAAACAAATATTTAAAGACAAATATTCTGTTTTTATGGGTCAAAGTGGTGTTGGAAAAACAACAACTATCAATAATTTGGGTCAATTTAGCTTTGACACTCAAGAAATTTCTAAGGCACTAGGAAGAGGAAAACATACAACAAGAGTTGTCTCAATAATCCCTTTTAATGATGGTTATGTTATTGATACGCCTGGTTTTTCATCCTTAAATTTGGATTTAACACCAGTTGAATTGGCACAAAGTTTTGAAACATTTTATGAGTTATCAAAACTTTGCAAATTCAGAAACTGCTTGCACATAAACGAAAAAGATCAAGACTGTGCTATTAAGCAACAAATTAACACTAAGCTAGTTCCTTTAAAACGTTATGAAAATTATGTAAAATTAAATCAAGAAATTAATGAAAATAAAAGAGGATTTTAATATGACAAAATATGTAACACCAAGTTTATTAAATGTTGAAAAAGAAAACAGATTAGCAATGGCTAATACATTGGTTGAAAATGGTATCAAATGAATTCACTATGATGTTATGGATGGAAAATTTGTTCCTAACACAGCAATTCAAGTAGAAGAAATTGAAAACATCAATAAAAATGGTTTAAAACACCTTAAAGATGCTCATTTAATGGTTGTTAACCCTTATGATTATATAGACCAAATTAAAGATGTAGTTGATATCATCACATTCCACTTTGAAGCTATCAAAGATGATCTTAAAAAATTTGATGAATTTTTAACTCAAAAATATGATGAATTAAAAATCGGTTTAGCAATCAAACCAGCTACATCAGTTGATGAAATTAAGCCATTTTTAGATAGATTAGCTCTTGTTTTAGTTATGTCAGTAGAACCAGGTGCTGGAGGGCAAAAATTTATGCCATCTGCATTAGAAAAAATTGCTTACTTAAAAGATTTGAAAATTGAAAATGGTTGCGAATACTTAATTCAAGTTGATGGAGGAATTAACAATGTAACTGGACCAGAAGCTTTTAAAGCAGGTGCTGATGCATGTGTCGCAGGAACATACATTGTTGTTGAACCAACAAAAGAAAGAATTCAATCAGTTTTAGGACACCATAGATAATTTTAGAAAAAGCAACAATTGTTGCTTTTTCTTTTTATATTTTTTCACTCTTATATAACCTAATAAAAAACATTTTTTTATTTTCAAAATATTTTTTTTGTTTTATAATATTGATGTGTTTGGGGGGATAGCAAAGCGGCCAAATGCGGGTGGCTGTAACCCACTTTCTTCGGATTCGGGGGTTCGAATCCCTCTCCCCCCACCATGATTGCCCCATAGCCAAGCGGTAAGGCAGTGGGTTTTGGTTCCACGATGCGTTAGTTCGAATCTAACTGGGGCAGCCATATCACCGAAAGGTGTTTTTTTATTACCTTTTTTGCATTATTTTTTTTATTAAAAATGCAATTTTTGAATAAAAATAGTTTAAATTTGCACTTTTTGAATTTTGACCTCTTAAATTTATCTTTTGTGCTAAAATTTAAAAACTATGAATAACAACAAACAATTAGACAAAATTACACCATTAGAACAAGACTTCACTCAATGATATACAGACGTTGTTCAAAACGGAAAATTAATGATGTACGGACCTACAAAAGGTACAATGTTTTTACTCCCTAACTCATACGGGATTTGAGAACTAATTCAAGAAAATTTAAATAAAGCATTCAAAGAAAAAAATGTCCAAAATGTTAACTTACCATTATTAATTCCTGAATCACTTTTCAACAAAGAAAAAGAACACATTGATGGATTCAATCCTGAACTTGCTACAGTTACAATGGCCGGTAATAAAGAGTTAGATGAGAAACTTTTTATTAGACCTACATCAGAGGTTTTATTTGCGCACTTATTTAAAAACTCAATTCAATCATATAAAGATTTACCAATGATCTACAACCAATGAGTAAGTGTTATTAGATGAGAAAAAACAACTAGACCATTTTTAAGATCTAGAGAATTCTTATGACAAGAAGGGCATACAGCTCATTCATCATCATTGGAAGCTAGAACTCTTTCGAAAGAAATGATTAAAGTGTATTCTAAATTCCTTAAAAAATACCTTGCTATTCCTACTATTATAGGTAAGAAAACGCCGAATGAAAAATTCGCAGGTGCATGTACAACTTGAACAATTGAAGCTATGATGAAAAATGGATATGCTCTTCAAGCAGGAACTAGCCACTATTTAGCTCAAAACTTCTCAAAACCTTTTGAAATTCTTTTTAAAAATGAAAAGAATGAATTTGAAAATGTTTATCAAACTTCATGAGGTTGCACAACTAGATTAATTGGTGCACTTATTATGACACATGGTGACAATAGAGGAATTATCATCCCTCCTTATGTTGCTCCTGTTCAAGTTGATATTTTAGAATTATTCGCAAATAAAAATCCACAAATTCATGAAACAGCTAAAAAACTTTTCGCTGACCTTTCAAGAAAATTCCGTGTTAGATTAGATGATACTGATAAAAACCCAGGTTTCAAAGCTTCTAACTCAGAAATCCAAGGAGTTCCATTAAGAATTGAACTTGGACCTAAAGATTTAGAAAACAATCAAGTTACAATCGTTAGAAGAGATACTCTTGAAAAATCACAAGTAGCAATTAAAGATGTTAAAAATGTTATTTCAGACTTATTAAAACAAATTCATGATAATTTATATGAACAAGCCGAACAAAGATTAATTAATAATCAAGAATACGTTTATAACTACGAAGATTTCAAATCAAAAATAGCTGAAAACAAGTTTGTTATTGCTCCATTTTGCTGTGATGGAAATGTTGAAGATCAAATTAAAGAAGACACCGGAGCAACAGCAAGATGCATTCCTCTTTCCTTAGATAAGCCAATCAAGGATGTTGAGTGTTTTTGAGAAGGTTGTGATAAGAAAACAAGTAGATATGTAGTCTTTGCAAAGGCATATTAAAAATGATGTTGTACATCATTTTTTTATATTCTATTTTTGCATTAAATGTGAACAAAGTAATGCCTTTGTTCTTTTTTAGTATTTTTTTGTTCAAAATCGATAATTTTTTTACAAAATAAGTGTGAAAGGAGGAAAAATATGGCCAAAAATATTCAAAAAATGATTACATATATAAATTTATTAAACGGAGAAAACATGCAACAAAATCTATTAACCGAAGCACAAGAAAAAGCATTATATGCTCAAGAGTGCGCAGTAGTCAATAATATATTTAAATTAAGAGATATCTTTATTAAAAATCTTAAAAGTAAAATAGTTAATTTAGAAACTATTTTAAGACACAAAAATGATCCTGAGGTTTCTAAACAACTCGAGATTGAAACTAACAAACTCAAAAATGACTCTTCATTAGTCGGATTAGTTTTATCATTGATGAAAATTCAAAATTCTTGAATAATCAACAAAATGTATTGCGATGAAGAAACAAGATACAATAAGGAATGATATACTGATTATTTCTCAAAGACCACATTCTACAAGAGAAAACGAGATGCTATCAAAGAGTTTATAGAAATCTACTTTAACTATGTATAACATTGTGTCCATACACAATCAGGATACTTATATTGTTGAACAAAGAGACTTCAAAGTAAACATATTAAATGGTGGAAATCTAGGAAATTTTGATTTAAGTAATTTTGATTTACCATTTATTATTAGTATAGATAGAATTTTATCAAATGGATATACAGATATCAGTTTTGGATTCAAAGATAAAATCAATACACCATTTACTGAAGCTCTTAGATACCTTCTAAAAAGAAGATTTAATCTAAACATTTTAAACAATAAATTTACTATTAAAGCTTATGTTTTTGTTAATAAGGAACAAAAGGCTGAATTTAGTACTGACGATTTTGGTCTTAGTAATTTCAAGAGACTGAATTTCATTGAGTTAGATACGCCATTCAATAAATTAAATTCAATCTTCATTAGGTTTACATTTACATCCAAAGTTCTGGGAATTGAGGAAGAATTATTTAAGGAATATCAGGTAATTTTTGGGAATGAAATTAAGAATTCACGACAAATATCTCCACAAAATTTATTATTTAAAATCAAAATACCTTACTCATATGTTTTTAATTTTTCGGAAAATTCAACTTACTGAACTAAAAAGTACTATCACAATATCATTTTAGAATTACCAAAAATTAATAATACAAATCAATTCACGAATTTATTGAAAATTACACAATTTAATGATAAAAAAGATAATTTGATGCCTGGAGAAAATAATAAAAATACAGATATGCAAATTAATGTCAATGAAGTTCATATAAATAATTTCTTATCCAAAAATGAAAAAATTAACTTGCATTTAGAAAAGGAAAATGACGATAATGTTTATCATTCTGGACTAATTGAAAACAACTGTTATCACAAGGTAGTAAGGATAGATGACTATTTAACTACTAATGAATCAGATGTGACAATTAACAAAATTCCAGGTTTAATACCTAGTAAATCCTTAAAAATTCCATATCAATATAGTGGTCTATTAACTTTCAAATTTCCAATTTCCACACCTTATTTCAATTTTGATTTCATCAAAACTTTTGATATCGAGCCCACACAACTTTACGAAAGTAATGCGGATAAAAGACTGAAAATTACTTATTTTGATGATGACAATCCTAAAGTTACATATCGCTTCGTAATTGACTTAAAGGATTCAATCAAAATAATTAAAGAAGAATTTTTCAACTTCAATGAGTTCATTTTAGATGAACAGACAAAGAAAAGACTTAATCAAAAAAATCAGTAAAGTTGTACTTATTTGTGTTGCCGGTGGTTTAATAGGGACTGGCGCATACTTTCTACATAGAAACTTATCACATAATAGAAAACAGTTTGAAGAAGTTCCTGGCAAAAGACGAAAAAGAATTGATGATAAAATCAAAAATTATTACAATTACGAAGAAGATGAGAATTCCTGATTTTTCCCTACGTTAGAGGCTAAATATTTTGAAAAATTTGTAAAAGTTGATGAATATGGATTTAAATACATCGATGAAGACATTGTTAAATCTGTAATTCACGACGTAATCAGAAGGTTTCCGACAAAATATGGTTCAATTTTGTTTGATTATAAAATTATCAATAAAAATCAAATTTTTATTTATATGAAGCACATTAATGAAGACAAAGTAAAAACTAAAACTTACTTAATAGAGCTTAAATAATATATAATTAACCTATGAATTCAAATATTAAAGACTTAGTTTTTAGTGAACTTAAAAAAATATCTAAAAACAAAAACATCACAGAAGACTCTAATATTAGAGAACTTGGAGTTGACTCTCTTGATCTAGCTGAATTAATTTTTGATGCTGAAGAAAGATTAGGAATTACAATTTCTGACGATGAATTGAGAGATGTAAAAACAGTTAAAGATGTTATTAGGATTTTAGATAAATAATATATAATATAGATGGCTTAGGAGTATAGTTCAACGGTAGAACAACGGGCTTCAACCCCGTGTGTTGTGGGTTCGAATCCTGCTACTCCTGCCATTTTTTTATACTCTTTTTTTATATTAAATAAAGTAAAATTAGTAATATGAAAGAAAAAATTAAATTCGGTGTGCTAGGGACTGGAGCATTCGGTTCTGCATTAGCAAATATTTTAATTGAGAATAATTTTCCAGTAATGATGTATGGAATTAATGCACAAGAAATTAGTGATATTAACGATGGATATAATCGCAAATTTTTTGGTGAGATTCCATTTAAAAACTCTAATCTTATTTCAGCAACAAATGATTTAGGTTACTTTTATGAAAATGTAGACACAGTTATCCTAGCTGTTCCATCAGTTGCAGTTGGTGTAATTTTAAGACAATCAGCCAAAGTACTTGGAAACAAAAAAATTAGCATTATCAACTTATCAAAAGGTCTTGAACCTGAAACAAAACAATTCTTTTCTGACTATATAACTTCTGCATTTGATAATAATCTTGAAAATCTTGCGTCAATTATGGGGCCATCATTTGCCATTGAAGTTTTTGAAGGAAAACTTACAATGGTTAACATTGTGGGGATAAATTCAAAATTCAACCAAGAAGTTGCTCAATGCTTTAATAATTCACATTTTTATGTAAAACCATATGATGATATTAAAGGCGCTGAGGTCTTTGCTGCTCTTAAAAATGTTTTAGCTATTGGATTAGGAATGTCATCAGTTTTATATCCGGGTCAAAATTCACACGCTGGACTCCTTACATTAGGGACTTATGAAATATTTAAAATATATAAAACTATGTTCCCTAATGAGGAAGATACAATTGGTTACAATTTTGCAGCTATGGGGGATATTTTCTTAACATGTTCATCACCTACAAGTAGAAACTTTAGTTTTGGTATTAATGTTGCAAAAGTAGGTGTTAGCGAAGCTTTAGCAACACAAAACGTAACTACCGAAGGTTACGATACAGCAATAACATTACAAAAAATAATTGAAGAATATAACATTAAAGATATTCCGTTTTTACAAGGAATTATCGATGTTTTATTCAATAACAAAGACCCAAAAGTCATTTTAGATTCAATAATTTAAACGTGCTCTCGCATGTTTATTTTTTACACCCTTAATTTTTAATATAGTGTAAAATATTATTAATTTATTAATAATATTGGAGGTAACCATGATTACACATACAAAAGATAAGAAAAAATCAGAAGTTGTTGTTAAAGTTAAAATTAATCAAGCAGATTTTGATAAAAAATTAAAAGAATTTACAGACAAATTAGCTAAAAAAGTTAAAGTTAAAGGTTACAGACCAGGAAAAGCTCCTAAAGCTGAAATCGAAAAATATGTAGACCACAGAGCTGCATTTACTGATACAGTTAACTCATTTAGCAATGAAAATCTTCCAGCTGTTTTTGAATATGCTGCAAAAAACAAAATTAAAGCAGCTAGATACCCAATGTTAGACTTACAAAAAGATGGTGAAGATCTTTATTTAGTTTACATTTTTGTTGAAGAACCAGATTTTGCAGTAGATCCTAAAAAATTAAAATTAGACTACAAATCAATTAAAGTAGCTAAAAAAGATGTTGATGACATGAAGAAAGATATCCAAGAAAAATTATCTGTTAATGAAGAAATTACAGATAAAAAAGCTAAAACAAAACTTGGAGACACAGTTAACATTAACTTCAAAGGATTTATTGACAACACACCATTTGAAGGTGGAGAAGCTGAAAACTATGATTTAAAATTAGGCTCAAAAACATTTATTCCAGGATTTGAAGATCAACTTGTTGGTAAATCAGTAGGATGAAAAGGTGATGTAGTTGTTACATTCCCTGCTGACTACTTCGTTAAAGAATACCAAAACAAAGAATCAGTATTCCAAGTTTCAATTAACTCAATAAAGAGATTGAAATTATTCGAATTTACAGATGAAAATGTTAAATTACTTGGTGATCCAAAAATCACAGATCTTAAATCACTTGAAAAAGAACTTAAAAACAATGTTTTCATTAAAAAATTCTTCTCAAACGTTGATTCATTCTACCTTTCATTAATTGAACAAACAATCAAATTAGCAAAAGTTAACTTGCATCCATCATTCATGGAAGAAAGACTTGGATTATTAAAATCTGAATTCGAAAAACAATTAAAACAATTTGGAATGAAGAAAACTGAGTACTTACAATTAATCAAATCATCAGAAGCTGATTTAGAACAAGAATTTGTGAAACAAGCTACAAAAGATGTTGAAAACGCTAAAGCTATTCAATACTGAGTTGCTAAATATCCAGTTAATGCTTCAGCAGAGCAAATCGCAGAATTTACATCAAAAATTGAAGCGTTTGGATTTAATAAATCTGTAGCAAACAACTTAATTATCTCAGCATTAAGAATGTCATTAATTTTAGCTGACGTAAACTCAGAAGCCGCAGCTAACTTAGAAAGTGACTTTACAAAAATTACAAAATAATACTTTTAATGATTAACTAACTCATTTAAATAATTTGAGTTAGTTTTTTTATGCCTTGTTCACTATAAAAAAAGTAAATTAAAAAATGAACAACTTATATTGTTCATTTTAAAAAAACATAATTTTAATTAGCAATAACTAAATTATCATTTTGAAATTTCGTTACCATTTGCATCTTTTTGTTTTCCACAAACAGCTAAAATGAAGTCAACAACCGGTCAAATTCCAACTGAAATTCATCATCCTACTAAAAGTTTTAATAAACCTAATCCGATTCTTCCGGCATAGAATCTATCTACTCCAAATGCTCCTAAGAAGAATGATAATAAAGTTAAAACTAATCTGCTTTTTGGTGATACTGAATTCATAAATGCCTCCTAATTAATCTGTCAATTTAATTATAAATTATTTAAAAGTTTTTTTATTTTTTTCGGGAAAAAGATAGATAGGCAACTTGAGCTATCATAGCACCATTATCTGTTGCATATTTTAATGATGGAACAATAGTGTTTTTATGTAATTTACAAAATTCTTCTCTTAGATAAGAGTTAGCAGAAACTCCACCGCCTAAAACTAAAGTTTTAACATCATATTTCTCTAATGCTGCTTTAGTTTTACTAATCAAGTAGTCAATAGCTGTTTTTTGAAAAGAAACAGCAAGTTGTTCCTTGTTAAGTTCTTCATTTTTCATTTGAGCTTTGTTAACTTTATTTAAAACTTGTGTTTTAAGACCGCTAAATGAAAAATCTAATTCATTATCTGTGTGTGGAAATGTTAATTTTGTAAATTCACCATCATATTCTTTGAAAAGATTATCAATAATTGGTCCACCAGGAAAACCTAGACCTAATCTTGAAGAAACCTTATCGAAAGCTTCTCCAACAGCATCATCAAGTGTCTCTCCGATGATTTCCAAATCATCTACATCTTTAACATAAATTAATTGCGTATGTCCACCAGAAACTAATAAACATAATGCAGGGAATGCAATTTCGTTAGTCAATGTGGCTGATAAAAAGTGACCAACAAGGTGATTGACAGGTACTAAAGGTTTATTTATTGCTAGTGCAAAAGCACTTGCAAATAAATAACCAACTTGTAGCGTTCCTATTAAACCAGGTTCTTTCGTGTAAGCGATATAATCAAAAGAATTTGGATCATATTTTTGCAATATTAATTCCTGAATAAGCGCAATATTTTTAACATGCTCACGTGAAGCTATTTCAGGAATTGTTCCTCCGAACTCTTTAAAAATATCAATTTGTGAAATAGTTCATAAATCTAAAACTTTTCCATCTTCTAAAACTGCTAAAGATGTGTCATCATGGGAAGTTTCAATACCTAAAATTCTCATTAATTTACACCTCCAATTTGAGGTTGTTTAATATATAAAGGTTCTACGCTCATAGTGTTTTCTTCTTTGAATTTATCTTTAAAATCATTGAAGCTATCAATCATCTTTTTATAATCTACTTTGTCAACTTCGATTGAATCCTTTTCAACTATTTGAATGGTGTTTTTATCATAAAAATATACTTTTGAACCTTGTGCATCTATATAGAAGTTTTCTTTATTAGGACTTAATGTTTCTAAAATTTCAAATGTATTAATTGTAAAGAGAGATTTTTTAAATAAAAGAGCAAAAGTTCTAAAGTAAACTAAAGAACTTCTTACACCAGTGAAAAAACCTGGTCCCTTGTTTATATAAAAGTTATTAATTTTATCTACTGTTAAATTATTTTTGCTCAATAACAGTTGAAATTGTTCAGTTATTAACTGAACTTTTTTCTTATAACCTTCTAATAAAACAAAGTCAACAACATTGAAATCTTTATCAAATAAAACTAAAACAAAGTCCTCTGTTGCTGTATCTAAATAAACATTCATTATTTAACCTCTATAATTTCAAAAACATGTTTTTCATCTTCATTAATATATGCATTAATTTTTACATAATGTGTAAAATCTAAATTTTGCAAGTTCGCTCATTCAATAACAACTAAATTATCATCAAAATAATCTTCAAACTCATCAATTGAAGATTTAAAGTTGTATAGATCAATATGAATTAGACCATCATAGTTTTTCATATATGAAAAACTTGGTGATGTAATCTTCTCTTTTATACCTATTTTTTTACCTAATAATTTAGTGAAAGTAGTTTTTCCAGCTCCTAAATCACCTGATAATAATAAAAATTGTTTCTCTTTAAATAGTTCAAAATTTTGATTTATAAAAAGTTCTAAGTCTTGCAGACTAGAACAAACGATTTTTTTTAGCATTCTATAATGTACTAATTTTTTCTTCAGTTAAGTTTTTAGATAATTGAACTACAACAATAGTTTCAGGTCCTGTATGAACCGAAATACAGTTAGGTAATAATGCTGTGAAAACTCTATTTTTTCCCTTGCTTTTTATATAATCAACAACATCTTTTAAGTCACCTGAATTTGAATGGATAATTAAGATATCTTTATCGTTATCCTTTAATTTAGTATCAATATTCTTGTAAATTGTTTTTAAGAATACTAAACCTTTTCCTTCTTTTTCTAATTTCCCTTTATAGAAACTTACGATAGGAATGATTCTAAGCAATCTAGCAACAACAGCTGCAGCAGGTGTTAATCTTCCTCCTTTTAATAAGTATTCATTGTGTTTAGGAAAAATTGAAACTTTTTGTCTCTCATCTCATTGTTCAATTTCTCTAATTGCTTCATCAACATCAGTTCCATTTTTGATTAATTCAACAAAATCTCAAACTTGAAGTGTGATTAATGATGCAACAAAAATTGACTCAATAACTCTTAATTTTGGATATGATGATTCGAGAGCCTTTAAGTTTTGATATTGACTTGATAAATGTTTTGAAATAGGGAAAACAACAACATAATCGTGTGTTTTTGATAACTCACTAATTAAATCTTCTGCTATCCCGATTGGTGTTGCAGAAGTTCTATAGGTTTTTGTATCTAAATTAAAGTAAGTGAAAAAATCTTCTGGTGTTAAATCGATACCATCATTGTATGTTTTTCCATCTAATTCAATTCTTAAAGGAAGATAAAATCATCCTAAATCTTCAGCTTGTTTTTTATTTAATCCTGAAGCTGAATCTACTACTATAGCTACCTTTTTCATAAATTCAATTATATTAAATTTATGTATAATTTTGTTTATGATATTGTTTAATAATTTGGATAAATCATTCTCAAATGTATCTATTATTTTTGTTGATAGTAGAGTTTTGAAAACTCAACAAATACAACTTGATAATATGATTATTTTTTCAGATGATAATAAGAAAATACATTCTATAAATTTACTTGATAATAAGCTTCTTGATATTAAACCTAGTTCAAAATTTGGCGCATTAAATGCAGAACAAATTGCAAAATTATCTTCAGTTTTAGTTAAAAACGGTTTTGCTTTAGAAAATGAACCTAAAATCATTTATGGTTTAATTACAAAAAGAGAAAAACACCCTAAAAGTGAGAAGTTATTTGTTCTAGAAGTTTTAATTAATAAAGAAACAAATGAACATATTCAATTAGTTACAAACACATTAGATTCTCAAGAAGGTAAAGTTGTTGTTTTATCATTACCAGGAACAACTGTTTTTAGTGGTCTAGAAGTCTTAGAAGGCCAAATGCTTAATGTAAAAAGTTACGGAATGCTATCAGGATACAGAACTTTAGGAATCGATAGAGAAGGATTAATTTTCGGAACAAGCGAACAAATTGGAAAGGATTTTGATTTTTAAAATGAATGTACTTAAAGAATTAAGAAACCGTGGTATTTTAAAGGCCATTAGTAATGAGGAAAAATTCAACTCACTTCCAGAAGGTGTTGGAGTTTACTGTGGTTTTGACCCAACAGCAACAAGTTTACACTTAGGAAATTACATTCAAATAGCTAACTTATTAAGATTTAAACAAGCAGGTTTTACAACTTATGCAATCCTAGGTGGAGCTACAGGAATGATCGGTGATCCTTCTTTCAAAGATTCTGAAAGACAACTTCTTGATGATGTTACTGTTCTAGAAAATAAAAATAAAATTAAGGCACAGCTTGAATCATACGGTTTAACTGTTGTAGATAACTATGATTTTTACAAAGATATGAATATTTTAGAATTCCTTAGATCTGTAGGTAAATTAGTAAATATTTCATATATGCTTGCTAAAGATTCAGTTGCTTCTAGAATTGAAAAAGGATTAAGTTTTACCGAATTCACTTACCAATTAATTCAAGGTTGGGACTTTGCTACTTTATACAAAGATAGAAATATTTGCATTCAATTCGGTGGTTCAGATCAATGAGGAAATATCACAACCGGTTTAGATATGATTTCTACATTGCACGGAAACGATCATAAAGCAGTCGCAATTACAGCTAACTTATTAACTGATGCAAATGGAAACAAATTTGGTAAATCAACAGGTGGTGGTAGTTTATGATTAGATGCATCAAAAACAAAACCATTTGTTATGTATCAATTCTTGTTAAATCAACCTGATAGCGAAGTTGAAAAATTACTTAAATGATTAACATTTTTACCATTAGAGCAAATTGAACAAATTATTGAAAAACATAAAGAGCAACCTTCATTAAGATATGCTCAAAAAGAGCTTGCTTATGCAGTTATTTCCGACGTTCACTCAAGTGCTGAAGCTAAAAAAGCAAAATTAATTTCAGAAATATTGTTTAATAAAAATTTAGATTTATCAAATTATTCAACAGAAGAAATATCTGATATTTATGAAGATATTAACCATTTTGAATTAGTTAAAGACCAAAATTTAATTAATCAACTTATTGAAAATAACATTATTAAATCAAAACGTGAAGCTAGAGAGTTTATTACAAATAATTCAATTAAGCTCAATTTAGAACCAGTAAATGAAGACAGCGTTTTAAATTCAAGTTTATGAAATAACAAATTCGCACTTCTTCACGTTGGTAAGAAAAATATTTACTTAATCAAAATTAAATAGAAATGAAAAATTCTCATCGGTTGATGAGAATTTTCTTATACCTTTGAAGTTCTGCTCAAAATTGGATGATAATGAGCTTCAATCTTTTCTTTTAAATCAGGTAAATAACGAACTAATTCTTTTTTAAAAGTTTTATCGTGTTTAATAAAACCTACTGCATGCAATAATTCGTGAACCACAGTTTCTTTAATAAAATATTCATCGATTAAATACAATCTCTCGTTGAACATTATTAAAAATTGTTTTTTGGGATCTGATGATCTAATTACACATCTTCCTCAATATGATTTTGAGTTTTTTAGCTCCCATCTTCACTTTTTATCAATGTTCATTGTTTGTGAATATTCATCAAAGTATTTCTGAATAATTATTGAAATTTTCTCTCTTGCAAACTCCAATAATAATGGTTTTATTCTTCTTTCAGACCTACAACGTAGTGATTTTGCTACTTTTTGACTTGAGTCAAATATGTAAAGATAATTATTAGGAAGCAATTTATAAGTGTATCTTTCTCCTAATAAAACAAATCAATCTTTATCAACTGAAATTTCATTTTCAGCAAGTAATTTGTGTGTATAAACCATAATTAAAGATAAAGAAAATGCCTATTAAGCATTTTCTTTATTATGTTCCTCATTAGCTTGTTTTGTGTAATTAAAAATTAGTTCAGCTAATTTATCTTTAGGCATTTCTTGATATCCACTGATACCTAATAATTCAGCCATTTTGAATAATTGCTCATTTGGAATTTCTAAAAGTTTTTTGATTGCAGTTTCTTTTTGAACATCTGCTTGAATTTTTTCTTCTTCTGATAAATCTTTCTTTTCTGAATCAGTAGCATCTGCTGCTTTATTTTGATTTTTGAAAATATCATTTAAGTTTGCACCATTAGCAAATCCTGAAAATAAATCAGAAATACCATTTGGGTTATTTTTGAATAACTCTTGCATTTTAGCGGCCATAGCAAGTGTTTCTTCTTCCATTTTAATTGAGTAGAACATCTTAATAATAAATACAACTTTTTTAGCAGGAATTAATCAGTTAACAATTGTTAATATAGTTGTAACAACATCAATAACAACAATTGCAATTACAATATTTGGTAAACCTGGTTGATTAAATGTTCCGTTAAAAATGTACTTGAATAATGTGAAAACACTGAATAGTCCTACAATTGTTGACAATAGGATTGGTCATCTATTGAAATTAAGATAAGTTTTTTCCTTACGAACTTTGATAAAAGAAATAATTATCACAATTGCAGCAGCACAAAAAATAATTATGTAAAAAATTTGATTTATTATGTAGAAAATAAATAAACTTTTACTTTCGTTTATGACTTTAATTACATCATCAGATGATAAATTTGTGGTGTCAGGTTTTAAAAATGTGTTGTGGCCAATTGTCACAATTAAGAAGCCGGCCAATGTTAATGCAGCAATTAATGTGATTGAAGCAAATAAAAGTCAAACTCAACTAGCAAATGTTTTTTGTCCTTTTTCATACAATTCATCTGCTTTACGATATTTTAGAAAATCTCTTAAATTTCATTTAAGCATTCAATACCTCCTTTATTTCATCTTCTTTTATAAATTCATCGAAATTAAAATCAGCTACATCAAAGTCGTGTGGTGGTTTTGAATAAAACACCATTTCTTTTCCAGTCATAGGATGATGTAATTCTAATTTATAAGCGTGTAATCTTTGTCCATTTTCATCAACATACTTGTTGTAAACTGGATCTCCATAAATTGGATTTTTAATATATGCCATATGCACTCTGATTTGATGTGTTCTTCCTGTCTCAAGTTCGCATTTTACAAGTGATTTAGGTAAGTTATCAATGTAAAATGTTTTTAATAAAGTAGCGTGAGTAGTTGCTGGTTTAGCATTAATATCAGTCACTTCCATTTTAAGTCTATCTTTGGCATTTCTACCAATAGGTAATACTAATTTAAGTTTTTTACTTTCTAATACTCCATCACAAATTGCTAAATATGAACGCTTAATTTCGTGAGTAGCAAATAACTCAGAAAGTTTATTATGAACCTCATTGGTTTTTGCGATAACTAATAAACCGCTTGTGTCTTTGTCAATTCTATGAACAATACCTGGTCTAAGCAGTCCATTCTGATCTGATAAATTATTTTTAAAATGATATAAAAGTCCATTTACTAAAGTGTCTTCATAATGACCTGGAGCTGGGTGAACTGTCATGCCAGTCGGTTTATTAATAACACATAAATATTCATCATCATAAACAATATCTAAATCCATTTGTTTAGGAACTACTTTAATTTCCTTATCAAGTACTCTTGAAATTTTAATTACTTGACCTTCTCTAACCATAAATTTAGGTTTATTAACCAAAACATCATCAACTGTTACAACTCTCTCATCAATAAGTTGCTTAATATCATTACGTGATATTTCAGTATTATTTGAAATATATTTATCAATTCTTTCAGGATATTTAACTACTAATTCAATCATAAATTCAATTATATATTTTTTATAGATTTTATTTGTATTTACTAATAAATATTTATTTATTAGTACGCTTGAGAAAACTATATAAAAAGTTTTTAATGTTATAATATGACTATGTTAGATTTTTTAGAGAAAAGAATACAAAAAAGTATTGCAAAAATGTCAAAAAAAACAACTCTAAATGAAGCTGATATTCTAGAAGTAACTAAAGACGTAAAATTAGCACTTCTTGAAGCTGACGTTAACTTAAGAGTTGTTAAAGAGTTTATTAATAATGTTAAAGCAAAGGCTTTAGAATCTGAAATTATAGGTAAATTAAATCCATCACAACAAATGATTAAAATTTTTCACGATGAACTTGTAAATATTTTAGGTGGAAAAACTAGAGAAATTTCAATCACAAAAAAACCTTATATCATTATGATGTGTGGACTTCAAGGTTCAGGGAAAACTACAGCAACAGCTAAAATTGCTTACTATCTTAGAAAGAAAAAATTCGTAAATAATCCACTTGTTGTTGCAGCTGACATTTATCGTCCAGCTGCTGTGCAACAATTAGTAACTTTAGCAAAGAGTATTCAAGTTGATTACTATGAGCAAGGTGTTGAAGTTCCTGCAGAAGAAATTGTAACTAATGCATTAAAACAAGCTGATGCTAATAAAAATGACTTAATTATTATCGATACAGCCGGTCGTTTATCAATTGATGAGAAGTTAATGCAAGAGCTTAAAAACATTAAACAAATTGCTCATCCATCTGAAATATTCTTTGTTGCTGATGCTATGTCTGGTCAAGACATTGTTAATGTTGCTCAAGCATTCAATGATAACTTAAGCTTATCAGGTTTAATTATTACAAAACTTGATTCAGATGCGCGTGGTGGAGCCGCATTAAGCTTACGTCAAGTGCTAAATGTTCCTATCAGATTTATTGGTACAGGTGAAAAAACATCTAATATTGATTTATTTCACCCTAACCGTATGGCTGATAGAATTCTCGGGATGGGTGATGTTTTATCACTTATCGAACATGCGCAAGACAACATCGATGAAGATAAAGCAAAAAATATGGTTGAAAGAATTTTTTCAGGTAAATTTGACCTTGATGATTTAATGGATCAAATTAAGCAAATGAAGAAATTAGGTAAATTCTCAAAATTACTTAAAATGCTTCCTGGTTCTTTATCAAATAAAATTAATGAAGAAGACTTAGATAAAGCTGAAGAAAAAATGCAACTTTACCAAATCTTAATGTCTTCAATGACCAAGAAAGAAAGAAAAAATCCTAAACTTTTAAAACAAGCATCTAGAAAAGAAAGAATTTTAAAAGGTTCAGGAAGAAGTGTCCAAGAATACAATAAACTACTTAATGAGTTTGAATCAATGCAAAAAAGAATAGTTGATATGGCTAATAAATTCAAAAATGGTGGAACAAGTGGTTTAGGTGGTCTTGGAGGATTATTCTAAAATAAAAAGCAACATTTAATTATGTTGCTTTTTTAATTTTATTGATAAAATTAACTTATTAAATTGTGCCATCATAGCTCAGCAGGCAGAGCACTTCCATGGTAAGGAAGGGGTCGCTGGTTCGAGTCCAGTTGTTGGCACCATTTTTTTATTACTCTTTTGATACTTTGTCTAAAACAGATTTTAATTCTGAATATGGTAAATATCCTGAAAGTGCAGTTACATATTTTGCATCCTTATAAATTTGAATATATGGAATACTTGTAATATTCATCTCTCTTGCAAAATCTCTGTTTTTATCAATATTAACTCTTAATATTTCGGCATTATCTTTTTGGTCTAATTCAGTTAATGTGTTTGCATATAACATTTTACATGGGCCACATCAGTCTGCATAAAATACTAAAAGTTTCACACCTTTTGAATTATCTAAAAGTGAAAAAACATCTTGTTTTGTTAAATCATTGTGAATCATTTTCGCCCCCTTAAACAATATGTAATTATTATACCAAAAAATAAAAAAGTGCTTTTTAGCACTTATTTTTTATGAAATTTGAACTTTTTACTGCTTTTAATATAACAGTTTTTAAAAAAAGGTATAAAAAAGCAGCGGCTCCCTATTTTCACTGTAAAGCTATCTTCGGCACTAAAGGGCTTAACTACTGAGTTCGGAATGGATTCAGGTGATCCCCTTTGCTATAACCACTGTGAATATTATAGCACTGATAAATAAAAACAAAAACATTTTTTAAATTTTTTTCTAAAAAATTTTGATCTCCAATGAAACATAAATTTCGCCACTTACATTCATTGGTTAGGAAACTAAATTTAACACTATGAATTTACAAAATTAGTAGAATAAAAACATCTCAACAATGTTGAGATGTTTATCTAATTACTTAATTATTTATTACGTATATAAATGTTAGCTTCGTATTCTAAACCTTTATCTTCTTCACGCGCTTCTTTAATTCACATTATAATTGAAATGATAATGAAAAGTATAATACCAACAAATACGAATGTATCAGCTAGATTGAATGTACCTTTATCTGCTCAAGGTAAGTAAAGCATATCTTTTACATAACCGTTAAATAAAATTCTATCTAACGCATTTCCAAAATCACCTGCTAGTAAGATACCTAATGGGATTGAATAGTATAAAGAATTCTTAGTGAAGAATAAAGGCAATATTAGGATAAATGCAGCCACCATAAAGCTTAATCCTTGAATTAAAGCAATATTAGTTGTCTTAAGAAATGTGACACCTTTATGTCAAATAGATCTAATTCCAAATAAACCAAAATTTTGTCATTCACCAGAATTTGATGGATAAATATTTTCAGGGAAAATGTATGTTCCATCTGGTAAAGGAGCTTGCCCATCTGGTCTTAATCTTAAAACATCACCATGTTTAAATAGAAAAGTTTTTGTTAGTTGGTCTATTGTTAAGAAAATTGCAAAAGCAATGAATAATATTACATATGCAGTTAAAATTGATTTTCAATTTACTTTGAAATGTTCAACTACTTTAGTTTCAAAAGTTTTATTTTGTTGTTCTTGATTATTCATAATTATTTATCTTCCCAATCTTTTACAATTTCATAACATGTATTACATAAATTATCTATCATCTCTGATTTTTCAAAATGATTTCAGCATCTTTGACATTTTTCAGAATCAAATGTTGCAATTTCTAATTCATTATTTGATTCAAATGATACTTTACCTACCATTAATAAAGTTTTTAAATCAAGTGATTTGATAAAGTCTGATAATGAATTTGGTAATTTAACATATACTTCATTAATTCTCTTAATTGTACCTTCTTTAATTAAGTTATCAACTTTAGCATTTACTTCAGCACGTAATTGGAAGAATTCATCAAATTGTTCAATTAATGATTTATTAACTGCAACATTATTAAAATCAAATGCATCAAACATTATTGAGTCATACTTTGTAGCTTTATTAAAGTGTTCGTATGCTTCTTCAGCTGTTGTAGGTAAAATAGGAGCAATTGCTTTAATAATAAAGTCTACGATTTCATATAAGTTTGATTGAACCATTAATCTTTCTGGATCGTTTGATTTTCTTATATAAAGGATGTCTTTAGTAATTGATAAATAGAATCCAGATAAGTCGACAATATAGTTATTTAGTAATTTAACAACATTAATGAATTTATATTCATCATAAGCTTTTTTAATGTTTAATTTTAATTCATTTAATTGCTCTGAAATAAGTGCATGAACACCTGTTTTTTGAATATTAGAATCATATTCAAAACCGGATAAATTACCTAACATAAATCTGATAGTATTTCTGATTTTTCTATAGATTTCAGTATTTTGATCAAGGATATCGTCTGAAATATTTACATCATTTGTATATTCACTATTAGCTGCTCATAATCTTAATATATCTGCACCACGTTTTTTAACAACATCAATAGGTTTAATTACATTTCCTAATGATTTTGACATCTTGTTACCATTCTTATCTAAAACAAAACCGTGTGAAACAATTTGCTTATATGGAGCTGTTTTTTGATATGCAACTGAGTTAATGATAGATGAGTTAAATCAACCTCTGTATTGGTCAATTCCCTCTAAATATAAGTCATATGGAGCCTTGTGACGCTCATCAATATCAACAGCAGTAAATGAAACACCAGAATCAAATCAAACATCCATGATATCCATTTCTCTTGTAAATTCTCTACCTTTGTATTTTGGATGTAATAAGTCTTGTGTATCTCATTCTCATCAGATATTGATATCGTGCTCTAAAACTTGATTAATTGTGAAATCAAATTGTTCTTTATCAATTACAGGGTTTTTATGTTCATCATAAAAGATAATGATTGGAACACCTCAAGTTCTTTGTCTTGAAATAGTTCAATCACCTCTTTCTGCGATCATATTTCTTAATCTTGTTTTAGCTCATTCAGGGTATGTCGAAACTTTTGTTTCAATATTTTCTAAAATGTCTCTTCTAATTTTATCAATAGAAACAAATCATTGAGGTGTACCTCTATAAATAATTGGTTTGTGAGTTCTTCAATCGTGTGGATATGAGTGCTTCATAAACTCCAATTTCATAACTCTATCATCTAAAAACTCAACAATAGGTTTGTTTGCACTATCATAAAATAAACCATCAAAATCAGTACCTGTTCCAAAGATAGTTCCATCATCAGCAACGTGCATAATTTTTTCTAAATTAAATCTTTGCCCAATTAAAAAGTCGTCTTCTCCGAACATTGGAGCAATATGAACAATACCTGTACCAGATTCTTCAGTAACATGATGACCAACAACTAACGGAGCTAATAAACGAGTGATTGGTGTGAAATATAAAATATTTTTACCAAGAACTTCATACCCATAAAATTCATCTAGAATGTCATATTCATAAATTTCATTCTTCTCAGCATATTTCTTAAATAATTCTTCTGAAAAAATTAGAGTATCATTTTCAACCTTAACTCTAATGTATTTGATTTTAAGCCCTACAGCAGCTCCTGAGTTAGCTAATAACGTCCATGGAGTAGTTGTTCAAACAACAATATCATCACCGTTATGAATCTTTTCGAAGTTACTACTTACAACTCTTAGTTTTAAATATAATGATGGACTTCTTACTTCTTTATATTCAACTTCAGCTTCTGCTAAAGCACTTTGTGAAGTAGGAGATCAATAAATTGGTTTAAGTCCTTTATATACTAAACCATCTAAAATCATTTTAGAAAAGACTTCTAATTGTTTAGCTACGTATTTCTTATCTAAAGTGATGTAATACTTTTTAAAATCTGAAAAAAGTTGTAATTGTTTAAATTGTTCTTTCTGAATTTCGACTTGTTCCAATGCATAAGCTTTCGCTTTAATTCTTAACTCAAGTGGTGAAATTTCTTCTTTCTTAAGGTTGCTTTCTGAAAGCATTTTATGTTCAATAGGCAATCCATGTGTATCTCATCCAGGAACAAATGGAGAATAATATTTATTTAAAGTTTTTCATCTCACAATTATATCTTTTAAGATTTTGTTTAAAGCATGACCTACGTGTAAATCTCCATTAGCATATGGTGGACCATCATGTAAAATGAAAGATATATTATCTTTATATTCTTCTAATATTCTTTGATATATGTTATCTTGATATCACTTTTCTCTATATTTACTTTCTTTTTCGATTAAATTAGCTTTCATTTCAAAGCTTGTTTGCGGCATATTTAAAGTCTTTTTGAAGTCCATATTTTCTCCCTGTTGTTAAATTACAAATTAATTATAAATAAATTAAATTATATAAGAAAATCCTCTAATTTACTAACTTAACAAGTTAACAAATTAGAGGATTTTTGGTGGCCTCGGCAGGAATCGAACCAGCGACACACAGAGCTTCAATCTGTTGCTCTACCTACTGAGCTACAAGGCCATAATGGCGGTCCAGACGGGGATCGAACCCGCGTTCTCCTCCGTGACAGGGAGGCGTATTAAACCACTTTACCACTGGACCATTTTGGTTGCAGAGGAAAGAATTGAACTTTCGACCTTCGGGTTATGAGCCCGACGAGCTACCACTGCTCCACTCTGCTATGTATCTCCTGTTATTGGCGGGTGATGAGGGATTCGAACCCCCGCGGGCCGTGAAGCCCCTGCTAGTTTTCAAGACTAGTCCCTTCAGCCGGACTTGGGTAATCACCCGTATGGTGGACCTAACAGGATTCGAACCTGTAACCGACCGGTTATGAGCCGGTTGCTCTAACCGTTGAGCTATAGGTCCGTAATTTGGTAGCACCGAAGAGATTCGAACTCTTGACCTTCCGGGTATGAACCGGATGCTCTAACCAACTGAGCTACAGTGCCATATATGGTGGAGAGTATGGGATTCGAACCCACCACCTCCTGCGTGCAAGGCAGGCGCTCTAGCCAAATGAGCTAACCCCCCATATAAATGGTGAAGAAGACAGGATTTGAACCTGCGACCACTACAGCCCAAATGTAGTGCTCTACCAAGCTGAGCTACTTCTCCAACAATCATTAGTTGCGTTATTATTATAATATAAAAAATATTTTTATGAAATTTTTTTTATATTTTTTTGAAAATAAAAAAAACACCATTAAAGGTGTCAAATATTCTTTGAAAACTGAATAGTTATTTTTAATAATTCATTAAAATGTCTGAATACATCTTAATATACTTTTAAACCTATC